>NZ_JBHWOO010000054.1:0-7127 GCF_043424415.1 Luteococcus sp.
TTGTCGATTTCTGGGTCATTGCGCCACCCTTCGCGGGCCCCCGGCGGTCCCCAGCCCTTCATCGAGGGTGGCATTGAGCCTTGCCAAACCGGCGATGTCGGCGCCGGTCCCCAAGTGGTGCAGGTACCGGTTGGTGGTGGCGATGGACTCGTGACCCATCCAAGCCTGCACGGTCCCCGGGTCGACGCCACGGGCCAGCCACAGGCAGGCAGCGGTGTGGCGCAGGTCGTGGATGCGACGGCCCCGGGCAGTGTTCTTCCAGTCGAGGGTCCGCACGACGGCGTTGCGGTGCAGCTGGGCGCCCATGTAGGTGGTCAGCAGCAGGTCGTCGGGGCCCTTGCCCAGGGTGAACCGCTTGATGATCGGAAGCACCCGGTTGGCCACGGGTACGCGACGAGAACGGCCACTCTTGGTGGCCTTCACCCCGACGCCCTCGGGAGCCGAGCGACGCACCAGCAGGGCTGGGGACGGCACTTCCACGAAGTCACCGACCCGCAGCTCACGGGCCTCGGCCCAGCGAAGGCCGGTCCAGCCAAGGACGAGCATCACGTCGGCCAGCCGGGGGTCACGCAGCGCCCAGGCGTCGTGGACGGCTTCGAGCTCGTCCTCGGTGAAGGGGTGCAGCTCGACTGGCGGGGCAGAACTCTTGGGCACCCGCACGGCCGCGACGGGGTTGGTGGCGATCAGCTTCTCCCGCACGCACCAGGCGAAGAAGACCGACAGGCTGGCCCGGTATCGGACCACGGAGGTGTGCCCGAGCCCGCGTGACAGCAGCGACTCGAAGGAGCGGGCCACCTCGCGGCCACTGACCGCCGAGACCTGCAGCGCCTGGAGGCTGGTCGGGACGAGGCGCAGCAGCTCACGGTCGGTCTGCCAGGTCTTCACCGCGACGGTGGTGCGCCGGATCTCGAGCCAGCGGGGGAGCAGGTCACGCACCCGCTCCTTGCCAGCGAGGGGATCGACGCCACCGGCGAGGGCGGCACGTTCCCGGGTGAGCCAGGCATTGGCTTCCCGCCGGGTGTCGAAGGTGCGGGAGGCAACCTTCACTCGTCCGCTCTTGAGGTGGGCCCGCCAGCGTCCGTTCGGGGTCTTCTCGATGCTCACGCGGCAGCCCGCCGCAGCCAGGCCTCGACGTCGGCGCGCAGATAGCGGGGACAGGTCGGCGACAGCCAGGTGCAGCGCGGCCCCTGCCCGGTCTTGCGCCAGCGGCACAGGGTGGACGGCGAGACGCGGATCCACTGCGAAAGCTCTTCGCTGGTCAGGTAGTCGGACACGATGCCGGTGGCCGGCTTGGTGAGGGTGGTGGTCATGGTTCAGCTCTCCTTTGAGTGGTGGGGGATCGAGTGGTGGGGGTGGGTGGTTGTGGCCTTCCACTGCGCGTACTCGCGGGCTCGCGCGGCAGCGGCCAGGGCGAGCGCCTCGTCGGCGGTGGTGTCCCAGCCGGTGCCGTCATAGGCCCAGTCGCGCAGCACAAGGGTGGTGTCGTCTTCCTTCTCTTCCGCGAGCAGGTCGACGGTGGACCAGTCGATGTGCCGGCCGGTGCGCTGCTGGTCGGCCATGAGTGACTGGAAGCGGGCGCGAGCGCGTCGCAGAGCGCCCAGAGTGATGGAGTAGCGGCGGCTCTTGGTGGAGAAGTGGCCGCGGAAGCCGAGTTCGTGGGACCACTTGCCCAGGTGTGCGTATACATCGAGGCCGTCCTTGCCGACGGGTTCGCGCACGTCGTGGCCGGTGCGGCGCAGGTTGTCCCGGCCTCGGGCATGGCCACACCAGGTGCGGCAGAGGGCGGCGAGCCGGTCGAGGTGCGGGTTGGTGGTGCCGTGCTTGGCGGCGGTGGCGTCCTTGGTGGCGTATTTGGCGAGGTAGCCGGCCACCTGGGCGGGCTGCAGCTCGCGGTCAGGATCATCCGGACGGTGGTTGGTTCTGACGGGCTTCGCGTCGATCTGGGAGCCGAAGACCAGCAGCACAGGCTTGATGGACGGGTGCGGGGCTGGGGCGACGTAGGAGACGGCCACGGCAGCAGCACGGGCGGCGGCGGCGAGCAGTTCGGCGGTGATGCTGGTGGGGGCGGGGGCGCCGATGCCCTGGGCGACCGGGCCGTCGAGGCGGACAAGCGCGTGGAAGTGGATCGCGCCGCGGGTCTGCATCTCGGCGACCTTGGCGAACTGGATCGAACACACGTCGCGCAACTTGGACGGCTTGACGCCGAGCAGGTGGGCGAGGTGCCGGCCGAGGGCGATGGTGAAGCGTCGCCACAGTTCGGGTGCCCACCACTGCCACATGAGGTGGTGGTCGTAGCGGTAGCACTCCTGGCACAACGGCTGACCCAGACAATCGTCGTCTGCGCCGTGACGGGTGTTACACCAGACGGGTCGGCCGTGGGGGCAGAGCTTGCCTTCTCGGCGGGGGTGGCAGGGCTTGCCGTTGCGGGTGCCGTGGACGGCGCCGAAGGAGGGTGCGGTGAGGGTGAGGAAGACCAGCGGGTTGTCGGCGACGGTCTCGGGGACGTTCTTGCCGCCGGTGATGCCGCAGCGGATCACCTCGAAGGTGTCGCGGGCATACAGGCGCGAGCAGGACGGGCAGACCGATTCGCGGCGGTTGCCGCACCGCTGGTACAGCACGCCGAGGGGCTGATCCTGCGAGCGGAAGACGGACAGCACTTCGCCGGTGTGGGCGTGGATGCGGGTGGTGGTGCCGGTGAGGCGGATGGGGTGGGCGCAGTGGCCGACGTGGGCGGCGGCTGTGGCGAAGGCGTCGAAGGTGCCGTTCTTGATGCGGTCGAGGAGTGCGGCCTGTGCGCGGGGGCTCAGGTCGAGGGTGAGAGGGGCGGCCTCTCCGAATCCCTCGAAGTGGGCCCCCGCGTGACCGGTCATGCTGCCTGCGGTCCTTCCTGCTCATTGCCCTCGTCGCCACGGTCCCCGAGTGCCCCATCCCGATCCCCGAGCCTGTCGAGGGGATTTCCCTGCTCCTCGCGGTTGCGGGGCTGGCGGGGCTTGCGCGGGGCCTTGGGCTTACGAGCCCGCGGGGCCTTGGGCTTACGAGCCCGCGGGGCCGCGAACTCCTGGGCGGCATCGACCACCGGCGAAGTGACCGGGGGCAGGGCCTCTTCGGCGGCCTGCTGTTCGCTCGGCAGCTCGACGTGCACCGGGGACGGATACCGGCGGGCCACCTCGCGGATGGTCCTGTCGGGCCAGTAGTCGGCGCGAACCTTGTCGAAGGTGCCGTCCTCGTCCTGGATCCAGCCGGTGCCCTGCTGCGAGCGCAGGATGCGGTGGGCGGGTGCCACGCGGGTGGTCTCGTCACCCAGCACCATGCGTGTCTCGGTGGAGCTGTTGAGCCGCAGCGCGAGGGCCTGGGTGAACAGGTTGCGCATGCCGACGATCTCCTTGCGCGGGTCCTGCACGGCGGCGAGAACGACGACACCGAGGGCGCGTCCCTGGGTGAGCACCTCCGACAGCAGCCGGGAGGCCTCTTTCACGATCTCGGGCGGGCCGTAGGAGGTGAGCACGGCCAGCTCGTCGATGACCAGGAGGTGCAGCGGATCACCGGGCATGGGCGTGTGGAGACGGGAGACGCCGGCCATCAGCGCGCCGCGGTCCTCGATCACCTTCATCAGCTGGCGCAACACCTCCAACGCCTGGGCGGGGGTGGTGGCCATGCAGCAGAACAGGTCCTTGCCCATGCCCAGTTCGAGGCCGTGCTTGAGGTCGATGCCCCACAGCTGCACCTCGACCCTGGGGACGGCCGGGGCGAGGTTCCCGACCACCGACCACATCGGCGAGCCCTTGCCCGACCCGGACGCACCCACGATCAGCGTGTGCCGCCCGATCACCGGCAACCACCAGGTCGTGCCGGCCTGAGTACGGCCGGCAGCAACGACGCCCAGAGTGTCGATGTCGTCACGGGTAATGATCGACGCCTCCCGTCCGGAGGCGAGGGCATTGCGCATCATGAGCTGCACCTCGACCTGGCACTCGGAGACGAACACGCACCGGCCCGAGGTGGCGGCGGCAGCAACCTGCAACGCGGGCACCGCAGCCTCGATCTCCTCCAGGGTCTGCCCGATGCGGGCCCTGATCCGAAGTACCAGCAGGTCACCCCGCGTCTCGACGCGCGACAGGTACGGCGCCACCCAGTGCTTCACCTCGCGGGGCTCGCGGACGTACTCGGTGTGGTCGCCCACGCGGACCTTGCGGGTGACCTTCTCGACGCGGGTGCGCTGCACCGACAAGCCGCATTCCCGGGCCAGCTCGTCCCAGTTCTTCCGGGCCCACCGGCGCCAGTGCCAGCGACGCCACGGTCCGGCCACAAACCGGTCGAAGGTGAACGGGTTGGCCAGCGACCACATGACGCTCAAGACCACAACCGCCATGTATGCGCCGAAGATCCAGCCCATGAGCTGCACTCCGCGCTCGATGCCGAGGAGCCAGCAGCTCGCCAGCCACGAGGCGTCGCACGCGATGAAGAGCCACTTGGTGGCCCAGAACCCTTTGCCCAGACGGGCCAGCGCCACGCCGACGAGACGGATGCCGTGCCAGAGATTGGCCAGCACGGGCGGCGCAGTCCACCGGAAGCGGGGGATGGCGACGGTGGCCATGGTCAGGCCGCCTTGCCCTGGTCGCGGCCGGTAGAGGCGGTGGTCGGGGCGACGTCCTCGAAGCCGGTGGCGCGGATCGACTACGCGAGCTTGGGACGCGGGCCGTTGTCATCGATCCACGGCGTGAGGGTGAGGCCGGTGAAGCGCACCGGCGTGAACGGGAAGCCCGACTTGTTCTCCGGCGGAACCGGCTGGTGCTGGGCCACGATCTTCACCACAACCGTCTTCTCGCGGTTTCCGGCCTCGGGATCCGGGTCGAGGACGGCGACCTGCCAGATGGGGAGGCCGGTCTCCTTGTCGAGCTGCTGGGGACGAGACCCGTCGGGGCGGCGCACCTCGGGATCGAAGTTGAGGACGGGCTCCACGGCGCTCACCAGGAACGGCGGGAGAGGGAAGACCGTCTCCTGGGCGACGGTGAGCTTGCGAGCGATTGCCATGACGCACTCCTGTTTAGAAGGTATGAACCCGATTCATGCTGACGATTCCATGGAGTTTGTAGGGGGTAAACATGAGAGTACACGCTCCGTTTGGCATGTCAAGCACCTCTAAACTGGACCCCATGCAGAGCGATCCGAAGTTCGAGGAGGTTCGTCACATGACGGACCCGCTGGCCCAGGCGCGCGCTGCGGGCGAGCTGATAGGCATCTACCAACAGCGCTCCGTCGAGTTGTCGCGCATTCGCAAGGCCGCAATGGAAGCCGCAGTGGATCAACGGGGGATCACCTTCACCGAGCTGGCCAAGGAGCTCGGCCTCACGAAGGGACGAGTCTCACAGATCCGTTCGGCTGCTCCACCCAAGGAGCGAGCGCTCTTCGGGGTGGGGCCCATCACCTTGGCTTTTCCGCTCCGAGCCGGCGTGCGTCCCGAGGGCACCGTCTCGCTCCATGACTCGGTTGCTTCTGACCACATGGACAAGCTCCTCACATCGCTCAGTTTTGCTGTGAGCCGCTTCCACATCCCCGTCGACGGTGAGTGGACCCCGCCGGCTGATGCCGTCGCGATCTGTGGCCCGAAGTCCTCACATGTGACCGCTGACGCCATCGCGAATGACCCGTGGCTCGACTTCTCGCTGGACAGTGAAGGGCGCTGGATCCTGCGTGAGCATGATGGCGACGCCTTCACCTCGCCGATCGACCTCGGCGATCCCAGCCAGGACATCGCCTACATCGCCAAGCTTCCACTCGGAGACGAGAGCATCTTCGTCATCGCTAGCGTCCACGCGCTCGGCTCGGTCGGCGCGGTCGACTACCTCACGCATCACACCCGGGAGCTGTACGACGACGTGGGGGATCATCACTTCTCGATGATCACAACCGGTCGATTCGATGATCGCGGCAACGCAATCGAGACGGAGGCGCTGTGGGGACCCAAGACCCACTAGTCCACATCGAGGCTGCGACACTGGCGGGCGGGGACAACAACCAGGATCGCTACGCCTACGGCGACGGCTGGGCCTTCGTCTTGGACGGCGCCAGCAGCTTCAGTGATGTGCCGCCGGTGCACGACGGTGGTTGGTACGCCGAACGACTTAGGAACGCGCTGACAGTCGGACTCGCGACTGGCCAGCAGACGACTACCCCGCAGATCGTGGGTCGAGCCATCAGGATGGCAAGCGCCGATCACGACGAGCACAAGCAGGGCCCCTGTCCCAACAGCACGATTGCGCTGGCTCGATGGGACTCGCAGTGGCTCGATCTCTATGCGCTTGGCGACTCATCAATCTTTTGCGCAACCAAGTCGGGAATTTTGGAAGTTACCGATCATCGTATCAACTCTGTTGGAATAGATGTGCGGCGCAAATATGCTCAGCGGCTTCGAACGGGAAGTGGATTCGATGAACACCATCGAGAGTTGTTAGCTGAACTGCAACAGAAGCAGCTGAGTCTCAGGAATAAGAACGATGGATATTGGATTGCCGGCAGTCAGCCGGAAGCCGCTCGCGTCGCTGAGGCCCGCAGGCTTTGTCGGTCGGACGTAAAGTCCCTCATCCTCAACACGGATGGTGTGCCTAGTGAAACCGCAAGGAATTTGTTGGAAAACGGAGCCGCCATGGAAGGGCTTCAAGAGGTGCTGAGAAGGCTCCATGGGCACGAGGAGCGGGATCCGAATGGTGTTCAAGTGCCCAGGGGAAAGGTTCACGACGATAAGACTATGGTTTCTGTGGAATTTATGACTGTCTGACTCCGGTCGAGTTGGTTGGAGGGAAACATGCCTGAAGAAAAACCTCGGATTGGGTTCCTTAATGATGGCGACCCGCGAACATCTACCCTGGTTGCCACATACGATGCGGATGAAACAGGTGTGGCGTTGTTCATCCCTTTTGACTCCTGGAGCGATCCGCGATCGAGATGGTGGGGTCAAGGAATCCATTACGGGGATGATCCGGGCAAGACTCGATTCTCATATGAGTGTCCGCCGGTGCTGGACTATGTCGACTCAGTGGGGCGCGTAGGCCTCTTGGGGTGCCGCACACTAGGGAATTCTGTCGCATTTCCCTCTGGTATTGGCCGGGGGGTTATCGATGCTTCGTATG
>NZ_JBHWOO010000055.1:0-79150 GCF_043424415.1 Luteococcus sp.
GGCGCGCCGTCAACGCACCCCACCTCGTTGCGCTCGTCCGTGCCGGCGCGGAGTTCAGCAACGGCAAGCTCGTCGAACGACCCGACGAACCAGGAGGCCACGCTCACGCCGCCTGACACATCAATCCACAGGTCTTGACTATTCCTCTCCGATGGCACCGCCCGGTACATCGCGACCGCGAAACTCTCGCCCGCACGGGGCTGATGTCAGGTGGTGGTGATGGGGAGCAGGAGGGTGTGCTCGAGGTGGAGGGGTCCGGTGACGGGCCGGTCGAACAGGATGCTGGCGTGGGTCAGTTGGGGGTTGGTGTCGGTTGCTGGGGCGCCTGCCAGCCGTGAGGTGTCGTGGGTTTGGGCCTCGACCAAGGCCGCGCCGTGGAGCTCAGCGAGGTGCTGCAGTTGGACGATCAGAACCTCGGGGTCGGCGATGACGGGGGCGGGGGTAGTCCAGGCCGTGGCCGTGGCGCAGGCAGCCGCCAGCTGGTCAGTGCGTGCTGCTGTTGTCGGGACTGGGCGTGGGCGGCTGGTGGTGACCATCTGGTTGGTGATGACGGTGACCGGTTCGATGAGGGCCGGGTGCACCAGGGCACCGGCGAGGCGGTCGGTGACCAGGCCACGGTCCTGTCGTTGCCAGTAGGCGGGCAGGGTACGTGTCCGTCAGGCAGGAGCGCAGCAATGGTGGTGACGTCGTCGGCCAAGGCACCAGGAAGGGGTAGCCAGGTCATGGTGGCCGCGACCTGCAGCAGTGTCCCGCGGCTCGGGTAGGTGACCGGTGGGGTGTGCTGCCCGCAGCGGGTGTGCCGGTATCGGGCGGTGTCCTGCTTGGCCATGCGGGGCTGGTAGCCGGGGTCGGGCACGGCTTGGCGTTGGGCATGGCGCTGGTCGAGCAGCTGCAGGGTGCGGGGGGTAGCGATGCGCAGCACGACGTCGCCGCCGGGGTCGGGCTCCCACAAGACCCCGGTATCGGTGGGTGGCCTGAAGACAGCGAGCCGATCGATGACGACGGGAGTGGTGGGCCGGCCCAGGTAGGTCACTGCCCCGAGTAGTTCGTCCAGGGCCGGCAGGTCGTCTGGTGCGAGGTCGGTGTGGTCGTGGTGGAGCCACATGGTGGCGGGGGCAGCGATGGTGGTGCCTCGCTCCGGGGGCTTGGGATCTTGCTGGTGATGCTCTTCTTCCCGGCGGGGTTGCCGCGCTTCGACGCGAGGTTGACCGGAGAGTCGACCGGAACCCAGCGGCTGACGTCGATGTCACGGGCCGCGGCAGGCGGGGTCCACACGGCAGGCGCCGACCAGGTGTAGACGCGCTCGGCCAGCGCGATGTGGCGGCCGGTGGTGTGGGCGGCGTTCAGCAGGGCTGCGGCGACCCGGCTGGGGTGCGGCGGCCATTCCGGGTCCCCTGCTGCGGTGTGGGCGTGATAGCTGCCCAGGGGGAAGCGGATGGCCAGTGTCAGCTCAGGCATCAGCGTCAGCGGTGTCGGCTTCGGCGGCGGCGATGTGCATGATGCGGTCCAGCACCGACCCCTTGGGGATGGTCACGTCCTGGGGACCGCGCCAGCCGGCCTGGACGCCGAGGGTACGCACGATCTCGACGAGGCTGTCATGGTCGGGCACCTCCAGGACCTCGGGGGCGCTGCCGTGGCGCCACACCTCGACGGTGCGGGTCGCGGTGACCAGTTCGGTGCCCGAGCGCAGCTGGGTGGCTCGTTGGGCGTGGTCGTGCAGCAGCAGCGCCAGGCAGGACAGCAGCACTCGAGCTTGTCAAGTTGTCTGTGTAAGTGACGGTCTTCGAATTTCGTATTACAGGTAGGGGTTGAAGCGTTCGGGGAAGACCATCGCGAGCTCGGCCAAGGCGGCCTTCCATGAGCAAGACCGCCACAGCCCTCGCAGACCAAGCCCTGCGCGCCACCCGCCACGGCAAGGACCTCATCGGCCTCGTCGACGACACCACCCACTCTCTGGCCGCAGTGAAGGAGATCACCGGCCGCGACGTCGCCCAGCACTTGGACGCCGTCGCGGCGCTCCAGAGCTGGGCACGCTCCCAGACCACCACCGCGTTTCGCCAGCGCCTCCAGCTGCTCGACGGGGGAGCGATGACCCCCGTCGCCACCAGCGCCATCGCGCCCTACAACCAAGCCCTGTCCAACTGGCGTGTCCGCTACACCGCACAGGCATTCGAGCAGCCCCCGACGGGCCCCGGCGGTGTGCGAGTGATCGGCGTGGTCTACGGTCACGACCCCATGTCCTCGCACGAGACAACGTCGTGGCGGCTGGTCGCCGACAGCAACGGCCCCGACTCCCGCTGGCTCGGTCCCACCGCAGACGAAGCCTTCATCACAGCCCGTGACCTCGCCCAAACCGTACGCAAAATCGGCGGCGACGATCCCGAGGTCCTCCACGCTCAGCTCTGGCTGCTGCACCAGTGGGCCGTGGTCACTGACCCCGACGACCTCGACGAAGCCCTGACCACCGCCCAACAACGGGTAGCCGAGGCGACAGAACGGCTGCAACGCTCGAACCTGGGCGCGCCCTTCCTGCGCGCCGTCGACCAGCTCGCCAACCTCACCATCGAGTGCAGCGCACTGGAAGCCTCCCTCGACCCGCGCCTTCAGCACCACACCCACGCCTGACAGCCTGCAAGGCCGGACCCCCACCCGGGGCGTCCGGCTGCAGGTGCTTGTCCTCAAAAGTCGTCGCTCCGCGGACGGCCGGGAGCGCCCCCGCACCCGGAGGCTGGCCGTGCCGCCTGGCATGGGGTGCTGGTGGGGATACCGAAAAGCGCTCCCGGCCCTAGCGTGGTTCATGGCAGCGGGGAACACGCCCCCTGCCAGACGGCCTCACCAGCCGTCCACTGCGAAGGAGAACACCCTCATGTCCACCGCCACCTGCACCGTCGCCGATCTGGCCGCCCCGGCAACCGCCTACCTCGACGACGGCACCCACCCCGATGGCCTGATGCTGATCGTCCTGATCGACGAACAGGGGCCCCGCGGGGCAATCTCCGTCCCGGTCGCCAACGTGAGGGACAGCGGGGTGCGCGCCATGTTCGCAGCTCGCGACCTGATCGACGAGCCCGTCACCCAGATGATCGGCTTCGTCTACGGCGAGTCCCGCCCCGTCGCACAGAACATGTGCGCCCTGTGGCTGGACCTGTTCGGCGAGCTGACCAAGACGCCCGTCCACGGCCTCGTGGTCGTCACCGACGGCACCGCCACCTGCCGGTGCGGCTGCTCGACGGCAGAGTACGCCGGCCCGGGGAACTAGGCCCGAGACCCGACGCGGGGTCGCTGCAATGGGGCAGCGACCCCCACCCCCCACACCTACCGAAAGGACCACTCGCCGTGCTTCCTGTCCTCGCCATCGCTGCCAGCCTGATCCTGCTTCGCCTGACCCGGTCCACCGCCCACCGCGCCCAGCTCAAGACCTCCGCCGCGCCCCGCCGCTCCACCACCGTGCTCGTCTGCCTCGTCTGGCTGCTCGGGACCTGGGCGATCACCGGCGTCGATCCCATCTCATTGGCCCAGCGAGCCGTCGTCGTGCTCCTCGCCATCGCCGCCATTCGCACTACCCCCGGACACCGCCGCGAAGCCCTCCAGCTCGGCACCGCCGCCGTCCTCGCCGTCCTGCTCCTGCCCGCCCTGTCCTGACACACCCGAGGCGCTCCCGGCCACCAGACCGGGAGCGCCTCGGGTGCTGTCCGGAACCGATGCCCTGGCCCGCCTGGCATGGGGTTCCTCGTGGGGAGCCAGGATGACGGCCGCGCCGTAGCGTGTGTCTTGTCGAGAGCGACATGCAGGCCTCACCAGCCCGCCCGAACAGGAAGGCTCCTGCCATGACCGAGACCCTCACCGCACCCGCCGCCGAGAGCGCGAGCGTCAAGCAGACCGCCGCCGCCCTGCGCCGCCACCTGCGCCGCACCTTCCCCGGCGTCCGCTTCAGCGTCACCATGGAACGCGGCAGCGCCCACGGCTGGATCTCGGTGGAATGGACCGACGGGCCCCGCTGGGAGCAGGTGCGCGAGATCACCCAGCAGTACGAGTCCAGCAGGTTCGACGGCATGGACGACGCCTACCACGCCACCGGCATCACCCAGTGGAACTGTCGCGGCGTCTCCACCCAGCGCCGCATGTCTGCACCCACCCGGGAGCGCTTCACTGCCGAAGCGTGGCACTCGACCCCGGAGCTGTTCACCATCGGTGCCTGTGAGGACTGCATCGGCTTTGAGGATCTCGGCGACGCCGTACACGACCACTTCAGCCACACCACCATCTGACGACTCCTCGGACGATCGAGCCCCGCCCCGCCTCCGGTACCCGCCCCGCAGGCCTCACCAGCCCGCCACAACCAGCAAGGGACCACCATGGCTGAGCCCCTCACCCGCGCCACCGTCCCCGACCTCGACGACGACCACGATCGCGAATGGCTGGCCTGCGCCACGTGCAACGACAAGGTCATGGCAAACCAGCTGCCCGGTTGGGAACCCGGCTGGGACTCCGAACCCGGACTGCTGCGCTGCCCCGGCGACAGTCCCTGCGCCATCTGCGGCACCAAGCCCGCCAACCGCGTGAACTACCCCGTCACCGAGACCTACACCGCTTGAACCAAGCCCCCATCACGAGCCCTCCCGCAACCAGCCGGCGGCACCGTGGGGTGGCCCCTGGGGCGCTCGGCATGGGGTGCTCGGGATGCGCAGACAGGACACCTGGCTGCGTAACGTCGACCACGTCGACCACGACATGCGGGCCTCACCAGCCTGCCCCACCAGAAAGGCCCACGATGGCTGACACCTTCTGCCCCACCCACGGCACCATTGCCGCAGAGAACATCGCCCTAGGCGGCGTGTGCGGGATGATCCACGAGCACGGAACCGAGTGCGAGAAGCCCCTGCACGCTGACCGCGAGACCTGGCTGGCCACCCTCACCGCACGCGTGGAGGTCTCTCATGGCTGATCTGCTCGACTACCTCACCCACCACCCCACCAGCGCCCCCCGCCTGGCCCGCGCCGCCCTCGACATCGCCACTGCCATGGCCCTGCACGACTGGGACGCCGACCTGTGGGAAGACATCGCCCACATCCTCAACACCGCGACCACGGGACACCTGCCCAGCGTCGAGACCAGCAAAGGATGGAAGAAGGCCCTGAGCGCCAAGGCCGACCCCAACCCCGTCCACAACCTGTCCCCCCAGCGCTACCTGGTCACCTGGACCGTCGACATCGACGACACCCACGCCACCGTCGAAGACGTCGCCCGCCACGCCCTGGACATGATCACCCGCACCGGATCCATCGCCCACGTCTTCACCGTCCACGACAACCACACCGCAGCCACCACCGCGATCGATCTCAACGAGCTCGACAGCCACCCCGACATCGCCACCCGACAGGAGAACCGCCACTGATCACCACGGCGCTCCCGGCCACGACCGCCGGGAGCGCCCCCAGGCGGTCACCAATTCCGCCCGCGACGGCGTTGGAGGGCAACCACACGAAACAGGAGCCATCCCATGACCGAAGACCAGCTCATCGCCCGCTACGGCACGTTCCTGGTCAACACCGGCGGCAATGACCCCGCCGAGCTGCTGCACCGACTCGACACCGAAAAGCACCTTGCCGCCACCAATGTGGTCGTCTTCACCCTCGCGACCGCTGTGCGTTCCCAACTGCGCCTCCTGGCCAACCTCCATCAGTCCGGCCTTCTGCCCACCCACGCTGAGCACCACCACAACACATCACACCCCTGATAACCCCCCTTATCGCCACCTCTACAACGCCATAACCCCTTGTCGTCGCGAATTTCACCGTGCCGCCCGGCATGGGGTGCCGGTAGGGTGAGAACTGTCGAGGCAAGGCCGTAGCGTCTGTGGTGGCAGCCCAGCCCGACGGCCTCACCAGTCGTCCCCGATCCGAGAGGACACCAGCCATGACCACCCCCACCGCACCCGCCCAGGCCACCGTTTGGGACGATGCCCACCTCACCCGCGCCGCGTTCAGCCACGTCATCTCCGGGGCCGACGGCTTCCTGCGGATGCGCCTCGACGTCGACGACCCTGCCGAGGTGTGGGCGGATGCCTGCCACTCCGACGTGGATTACGGACCACGCATCACGGCCCTGCGACTCGATCCCAGCCGCATCCCTGCCAAGGCCGAGGCCAACGGGTGGCGCTTCATCATCCCCGGCGACTCGGAGTGGCCCGCCAGCCTCGACCAGCTCGGCACCGAGGCCCCCATCGGCCTCTGGGTCAGCGGACCCGCCCACCTTGAGGCCGCATCCCAGGGCCGCGACGCGGTCGCCTTCGCCGGGCCCCGCTTGTCCACCGACGAGAACCGCGCCCTCGCCGACAAGATCGGCCGCTGCCTCGCCGACAACGCCAAGACCCTGATCACAGGCCTGGCGCTCGGCGCCCAGGGGCACACACTAGAGGCCGCACTCGACCACGGCGGCCGCATCGTCGCCGCCACGTCGGGCCGCGCGGTCTTCTCCGGCGCGGCCGCCCTGAGTGCCCGGATCGCCGAGTCGGGCGCGCTGGTCAGTCACCGGCCCTTCGATGTGGTGGCCACCCGCGACGACTACGCCCAGACCATGCGCGTGGTCGCCGCACTGGCTGACGCGCTCGTCTACTGCGACGCCCCGGCCCGCTCCACGGCCCCTGTCGCGCTCAAGACCGCCGCGAAGCTCCAGCGTCGCCTGATCGTCCAGGTCGGTAGCGACATTGCCGACCTCGACGCCGTGGTCGAGACGTTCACCAGCGCCGCTGACCTGCTCCAGGTTCTCGACCCCGAGGCCTGACCCCGCACCACACACCCACCTCAGCCGTCCCGGGGGGCAGCGGCCCGGGACGCGCCCCAGCACACCCAAAATGGCTATTCGTAGTTGAGCGTGGTCCCTTGGCTGGTCAAGCGGTGTTGCCGCGCCCGGTGGGCGCTGTGTAGCAGGATACGGGTTTGGTAGTGGGTGTTGTTCCGGTAGCCGCGCCCGGTCCGCTTGATGTGCTTGATGGCGGTATTCGCTGCTTCGGTGCGGGCGTTCGTCACGCCGGTGGCGATGGTCACTTCGATGGCGGGCCACCAGGCGGTGATGGTCGCTCCGAACCGGTCGGTCTCGTCGGTGTCGGCTGCGACCACCCAGGCGTCGAAGCGGGTCTTCGCGGCGCGGGCTTCCTCGATGGTGTGGCTGGCCAGGATCAGCCTGAGGGCTTCCTTGACGCCCCAGGCGGCGCCCAGTTCGCCGGTCGGGTCGTCGGCGGCGAGCACCTGTTCCAGGCGTGCCCGTCCGCGTGGGCTGAGCGTGTCGTAGCCACGTAGCAGCAGCATCCGGTGCGCCCAGGCCGGGTCGACCTTCCGGCCACGCCGCTGGTGCACCTCGTGGGCGAGGCGTTGCCGTACCCGGGTCACGCACTGGTTTCCCAGCTGGACCAGGTGGAAAGGGTCGACCGCGATCTTCGCGTTCGGCAGGCAGCCGGTGATGGCCTTCTTGAACGCGGCCGAGGGGTCGATCGCCACCACTGTGACGCGGTCCCGCCAGACCTGGCTACGGGCGGTCAACCAGCCTTCGACAGCGGCGCTGTCACGGCCATCGACGACGCCGAGGACCTGACCGCAGCGGGTGTTCACGCTCGTGGTCATCCATGGCTCGACCCGGGACCAGCCGCCAGTGTCGGGGTCCCGGTACCAGCGCACCTTCCGGTAGCGATGCTCATCGACCCCGAGCTGGGTGACGTGCAGAGCATCGGTATCGGGCAGCGTGTCGATCGCGCTGTTCACCGTCTTCTGAGCAGTCCACCAGGCGACCCCGAAGCTGGCGGCCACAGCGGCGACGGGCCGGCCGTGATCGATCACGGCCTCCAACAGGCCCCGCCGTAGCCGACTCGTGCACCGAGCCCGCACCGGCAACTCTGCTGTGGCTTGGGTGCACGTCCGCCGCGAGCACGCCCCCTCCGCACACACCAGCCGCGGCTTCACGACGATGACCTCGATGCTGCCAGCGTGCGGGATGTCCTTCACGCGTTGCCGACACCAGGCATGGACCCGGGCCGACATCACCCCGCAGTCAGGGCAGCCATCGGCCACAGTGTCGGCATGCACGATCACGCGCCGACCGCCCGAGGGCAGGTCGACCGCGTCGATCACGTGGTAGTCGGGCAGGTTGAAGATCACGCTCGCAGCGTCACGCCGCGAGCACGTAGGCTCGATCACAGCTCGTGGTCCTTGTCCGGGAGGATGCTTCGCAACACCCATCCCAGCGCAAGGCCACGAGCCCTTGCATCAACGACCCACCACGCTCAACTACGAGTAGCCGAAAAAGCGGCACTTGATCAATCCTGGTTGATCTTCCCGCTGATAGTCTCGCTGTGTTCGTCGTCGTCGGTGCGGGATCACGTGCCTCGGGCGAGACCCGCAGCCTCCACACCGTCGTCTGTACCGCCAGAGCGTCATAGGAGATCTCATGACCATCATGACCGAGCAGGCCCGAAATCTCATTCTCGAGCACTGCCGAGAGAACGACCTGCCCATGACGGAGGTTGACCTGGACCGGCCCCTGGTCGACTTGGACCTCGACTCCTTGGACCGGCTGGAGATAATTCAAATGCTCGAGCGAGAGTTTCAGGTCAAGGCCGACAAGCAGGAGGTCATGGCCCTAGAGACTTTGAATGGGTTCGTCTCCTACTTCGCGGCTCTGACCCGCTAGACCATGCCTGCCGGAATCGTCGCGATTGCAGCGGATCTCACCGGGGCCCCAGTCAGCAGCGCCGACTTTGGCGCCATCGATCTCACCCGCGAGTGGATCGAGAGACGGTCCGGGATCTCGTCTCGCCACTGGTGGCCAGAAGACGTCGAACTGCATGTTCCGGCAGGCAGGGTGTGCAATCAGGTAATGGCGGGCGCCAGCCCTGGTCGCTGCACTCTCATCGTCGTCAGTACTAGCAGTTCCCAGCGGGTACCCCCGCTGGCTGCTCTCGTCGCCTCGGCAGCCGGGCTGCCCACCGACACCTTGGTCTTCGATATGAATAGCGCGTGCTCAGGTTTCGTTGCCGCACTCGTGACCGCGGCTTCCCTGGTGGACGCAGGCCAGTCCGACTCATGCATCGTCTGCACGGTCGAGGCGATGTCGCGGGTCACCAATCGCGCCGACCGGAAGTCAGCTTTCCTGTTCGGCGATGGCGCAGCAGCAGTGCTCATCGAGTCCCGCGAACACTTCTCGCCTGTCATCTCGCGCAGCGGCACCGATGGCTCATGCGCTGACCTGATGAGAGATCGTGGCAGCGGGATCGAACTCGACGGCATGGAGGTCTTCGATCACGCCGTCACTCGCATGCAGGAGCTCGCCCAAGCGGCCGCTCAGGACACTCCGCGGCCCACAGCGATCATCCCGCATCAGGCGAATGGTCGCATTCTCACGGCTACTCAACGGGGCGCTGGGGTCAACATCCCTTTCATCGACCGGATCGCGATGATGGGAAACACGTCCTCGGCGTCCATTCCGCTCGCCATGTACCTAGCGCTCTGCGATGGGGAGATTCCCCCGCAGGGCAGACTCGCCGCGTTGTCTTACGGCGCCGGTGAGACGTGGGGATCGGCGAGTACAAACTACGAGGTCCACCTCGCGGAGGCCGCGACGGTGGATCAGAGTGGTGCTGCGGCCGACAGGGCAGTGCCGCGATGACCCCCACTGACGCCTGGGTCCTGAGGTCAGGTTTCCTCACTGGCCCTCTGGCTCATCCCGCCGATGCTCTAGTGAGAACCCAGTACGAGCTTCCGCCGCTCAGGAGCGGCGAGGTCGTGGCCACGCCGCTCCTGGGGGCGTGGGAAGCGAATATCGACCACGCGGTCACGCGATCACCGATCGATGTCTGTTCCACCCGTGAGGAGGACGAGATCGTGCTGGGAAATCTGGGAGTGGTGCGCGTCGACGAACTTGGCCCGGGCTGTGAACGCAGCAACCTGGCTCCCGGGGATGTCTGCATGCTGATGCCATTCGGGGTCACCGACCGGCATGGTTTCGCAGAACTGGTGCACGCCTACGACTGTCCGGGAACGCTGGGTCTCCTGGCCCGAGAAACACACCTCCCCGCCGAACTGCTGCTGCCCATCCCGCCCGGAACACGGCACACCCTGGAGCAGTGGGCCACCTACGGCAGGTTGTTCACCGCCCTGGACCTGTGGCGGAGGGCCCAGACCATCTTGCAGCTGCAGGCCCCAGACCACGACCCGTCCCAGGAACTGATCTTTGCGTGGGGCGGCGGCGTTGCCCTGATCTTCCTGCAGATCGCCCAGCAGCACGGCTATCGCACAGCCATGACTGCCAGCTCCGACGTACGGCTTGAGCTGATCACATCACTGGGGATAACCCCGGTAGACCGTCGTGCCTTCCCCCATCTGAACGTGCCCCGTCGCACCTCGTCTCAACCGGGCGCGCACGCGCGCCACCAGGAGTCCCGCCGCGCCTTCCTCGCTGCTGTCGCCGAACTGAGCGATGGCAGCGGCGCGGCGATCGTCCTGGACAATATTGGAGAGGCGCTCTATCCCGTGACCCTCGGGGCTCTGGCCCGCGAAGGTGTGCTGGCCACGTGCGGGTGGAAAGCGGGGATGCGAGTGTCCCACCTGCGTGGGAGTGAGTGCATCCAACGCCATGTGCACCTGCACACGCATGTGTGGCACCGGCATTCCTCCGCAGCGATGCGAGACTGGTTTGAGGCTGGCAACTTGGTGCCCCCTAGCCATGCCATCTCCGTCGTCAATTTCGACGAAATCGGCAGAATGGCCCGGACATCCGTGGAGCAGGGGCTTCCCGACTACTTCACCCTCTATCGCAACGAGCTAGCGTGAGCGGGGCGCTGCTCGCGGCCGTCCTGCCTGCCTCGGTCGCCTCGTCAGAGATCCGGGGCACGTTCGTCGGCGAAACGGCACTCTTCCCCAGTGAGGCCCGTCTGGTCCATCGCGCAGTCTCCCGCCGGCGGCGCGAGTTCGCGGCCGTACGTGCCTGTGCCCGCACCTGTTTGGCTCGGCTCGGGGAGCCCGCTGTCCCAGTCCTCCACGACAGCCACGGCGCTCCTGTCTGGCCAGCCGGCGTCGTCGGCAGCATGACTCACTGCGTGGGCTTCGCTGGGGCTGCTCTCGCTTCTACCAGTACGACGCGATGCCTCGGTATCGATGCTGAACCCAACGAACCGCTCGCCAGTGGCCTGCTGGAGATGATCGCCTCAGCTCCAGAGATCCAGCAGCTGCCACCGCTTACCCAAGTGTGCGCGGACAAGCTCCTTTTCAGCGCGAAAGAGGCTGCATACAAGGCCCTCTACTTCTTGTCCCCCGCCCCCATCGACTTTCTCGCTCTCCAGGTCACGGTCCGACCCGACGGCGTCCTGGACGCCCGTCACATAGAGGGATCGTCGATGACGGCACCGCGATTGATGCAGCTGAGTGGTCGGTGGTACGCCGACGATGCCCTGATCGTGACGGCCTTCCATGCTGCGGCTCCTCGCTATGGGTCACCCGGTTCCAGGAAGGGAAAGACGTGTCTGTGATGATGTCCACACCTGTTGAGAGACTCACCGATGGGGATCGTCAGGCGCTCCTGCGCTCGATGCTGCTCAGCCGCGCACTCGACGACGAGGCAATAGCCCTGGCAGCGATGTCGAGGCTGGATCTGTGGCTGTCGTGCCGCGGGCAAGAGCCGATCCAGGTAGCTGCTGCACTCGCATTCGAAAAGGCCACGATCGTTCCCAGCTTTCGTGAGCACGCTCTCGCGTTCACCCGCGGGATCTGTCCAACGGACGTGTGCGGCGTGTGGGCCGGGCGGAACTTCAGCGGCTGGGACGCGGTCAAGCACCGCTTCTTTCCCTACACACTGGTCCTGGCTGCGCAGTGTCACCACGGCGTCGGATACGCACTGGGCCGACGGCTCCTCGGCGATCCGACGACCGTGGTGATCTGTCTGGGCGATGGTGCCACGAGCGAGGGGGAGGCTTCCGAGGCGCTGAACCTTGCCGCGGTTGAGCATGCGCCCGTGATCTTCCTGGTGATGAACAACGGGTGGGCTCTGTCCAAACCCACACACGAGCAGATGGCAGCCTCTATGGAGGACCGCGCGCGAGGCTTCGGAATCGCGTCCGCAAGCGTCGACGGTCTGGACCCCGAAGCAAGTCTGCTAGCTGCGCGCCGCGCATTCGCCCACGTTCAGTCGGGCCGAGGACCCTACTTGTTAGAAGCCCACGTCGTCCGCGTCCACGGGCACGCCTCCAGCGACGACCAGCACCGATACCGCAGCATCGAGCAGATAGCGGCGGCGGCAGACAAAGATCCCGTCCCGGCTTACCGGGACCGGCTCCTGGGCGAGTGTGTGGTCGACGCCGCCTGGCTCGACGAGGTGGCCGGGGAAGCGGCGCTGCTGCGTGCCCAGATGGTTGAGGAGTTCTCGCGATGACAGCGATCACACCCACCAATGGGGCGACGCTCGCGTCCGGAATCAACGCCGCCCTGGCATCGCTGATGGATGCGGATCCGCAGGTGGTCCTGCTCGGACAGGACATCGGCGAGCTGGGAGGGGTGTTTCGTGTCACCTCTGGGTTGACGCAGCGCTTCGGGGCCGCCCGGGTGCGCAACTCCATCTTGTCGGAGGCCGCCATTGTGGGACAGGCCATCGGCATGTCCCTGGCCGGGATGCGACCTATCTGTGAGATCCAGTTCGACGGATTCACCTATCCGGCGGCGAGCCAAATCATCACACAGGCCACTCGGATGGCGCAGCGGTGGGAGGGTCGAGCCGACGCCAATGTCGTCATCCGCATTCCGAGCGGCGCGGGGACCAGGGCCGTCGAACATCATTCCGAGTGCAATGAGGCGCTTTTCGCGCGAGTCGCCGGCCTGGCTGTGGCTTGCCCCTCGACCGGCCAGGACTATGAGGAGGTTCTGCGCCACGCGGTAGCCACGGGTGGCCCCACCGTCATCTACGAGCCAATCCGGCTTTACCACAGGACGCGCGTGGAGGCGCGCGAGGATAACCCCCGCTCCTCGGCCACTGCTGCCCGCGTCGTCCGGACGGGCTCTGACCTCACCGTTGCCTGCTACGGAGCCATCACCAATGACGTGTTGCGTGCCGCCTGCGAGGTTGCTGACAGGGTTTCTGTCGAAGTGGTGGACCTGCGGTGGCTCTCGCCACTGGACATGGCGACGGTTGCGGAATCGATCCGCAAGACCGGAGCGCTGCTCGTGGTCCATGAGAGCAGCATGGAATACGGCATCGGTGCCGAGGTCGCGGCCAGTGCCGCCGAGATGTGCTTCCCCGACCTTCGCGGGGCACCGCATCGGCTGGCCCCGCCCTCCGTCGCATACCCACCAGCGGACAAGGCCGACGACTACCTGCTGTCGGTTCGAAGCATCATTGACGCAATTGAGGAGATGACACGATGAGCAACGCTGTCGACGTCCTGATTCCACACTTTGGGCAAGGCCTGGACGAGGCCCTGCTGACCGCCGTCTTCGTTGACGCGGGCGCACATGTGGAGCGAGGAGATGCACTCGCCGAGGCGGAGACCGCAAAGTCCACGGTGGAGATCGTGGCGGAGCAGGCGGGCGTGGTGACCGAGTTTCTCCTTCAGAAGGGGGCCATCGTCGAGGCTGGCGAGGTGCTCTGCCACCTCCGGCCTGACGCGGCCTGACGGCGGCGGGGCCTGACGAGGGCTAGATGGTGTGAAAATTCCCCGTCACCCGAACCATCTAGGGCCGGTAGTCCGCCAGCTTCCAGGGACCTACGACATTTGCGTCGATGGCTTCCAGCCCAGCGCCCTCGCGAAGGACAATTGCTGCGTTCGTTCCGACGGCGCCGAAACTGGTGACCAGTGCTGTCAGCCCTTTGACTGAGGGCAGATGCTCAACCCTGGCGGGGAACCTCACTCCGCAGCGGTCCACATCGATCATGTCGTTGGGATGGGTAAATCCCGCCAAGGGTGCCACCTCGCGATGACGCATGCTGAGCAGCGCCTTGACCACCCCTACCAATCCGGCGGCACTTTCAGCATGGCCAAGATTGGACTTTGCCGAGCCGAGCCACACGGGCTGGTCACGGTCGGCCAGGGCCATCGTGTAAGTCTCGACCTCCACCGCGTCGCCGATCTGGGTGCCTGTCCCATGTCCTTCGATCAGAGACAGTTCTTTCGATGAGACGGCAGCGTCGGCGAGGGCTGCGCGGATCAGGTTCGCTTCGACAAGGATGTTGGGAGCTCCCAGTCCAGTGGCACGGCCGTTGTTGTTCACGGCTGCCCCCAGGATCGTGCCCATCACACCTTCTGTCGACTCCCCCTCCCGTCGCAGAACCAGGGCGACGCATGCATCGCCCCGCACGAATCCGTCTGCGCTGGCCGAGTAGGAGGCCGTGTTCCCCTGTTCTGACAGAGTGCCAGCGATCCGGTGCTCAATGTGAGCCCTGGGTGACAGCACGATGTTAACCGCGGCCACCACCGCCACGTCGATCTCATGGCGTGTCAGGGCCAACCTCGCCGTATGGAGGGCCACGAGCGACGAGGCGCAGGCCGCATCCACGCAGTAGGCCGGTCCGCTGATCCCGAGCGAGTATGCGAGTCGTGCCATGGCGATGGAGCTGCCGTTGCCGCTGGCCCAGGCGAAGTCGATGTCTCCAGGGCACCACTGTTGGTAGTCGTCCTCAAGACCCGCCACGAAGAGGCCAGCTGCTTCACTGTTCTGCCCGTCCTGAGGCAACCCGGCACGAGCCATCGCCTCCCGGCAGACCATGAGGAGCTGCCGATGGCGTGGGTCCATCCCGACCGCCTGCTCCGGCGTGCACTCGAAGGCGGTCGGGTCGAAGGCGAACACGTCGTGCAGATAGGCGCCCCGATCGGGAAGTTCGTTCCACACGCTGGCGAAGGGCCCCATCCGCTCCTCGGGAAGTGGCCCGAACGCATCCCGGCCCGCTGCGAAGAACTCCCACAGAGCTCTCCCCGAGGTCAGCGGAAGACCGCTGTCGTCGTGGCCAGGCAGGCGCCACGAGAGGCCGACGATGTCAGCAGTAGCTGGCGCCTCGAGCACACGGATCCGCTCCTTGAGCGCCTGGATCACCTTCAGCGTCCGCTGCATGGCGACCGCTGCCGGATCAGCCGCGGTTTCCGCCCCGCTCATGCGTTGACCGCCTCGACGGTCTCAGCCTCATGGGCTGCGGTCACTCGCGCGACCAACTCCTCGGCCAGCTTCTTGGTGGTCGAGTAGGTCCAGAGCAGGGTGGCAGGCAAGGGCATGCCGAAGGCGCTCTCGAGCCGGTTGCGCAATTCGATGCCCATCAGCGAGTCCAGTCCGAGAGATTTGAAGGGAATGTCATCGCCAGCCTGAGCGGGGTCAAGTTGTAGAACCTGCCCCACCAGACGCCTGACCTCTTCAGCTGCCGCAGCCACGCGCTCGTCCTCGCCGAGGGCAAGCAGTTTCTCCGCGACGCGCCCACCGGAGCCTCCGCTATGGCCGCCGAAGTCCGCGAGAGAGGACATCGTGTGCAGCTGTGCGCGCTGCGGGTAGGAGATGAAGAATTGCTCCCGGTCCAGCGGGGCAAAGGCGACCTCTGACTCCCCCTTTTCGAGGAAGGAGAACAGCGCCTCCCATCCTTCCGTTGGCTCGAAGCTCAGCATGCCGAAGGATGACAGACGCGCACCACGAATGGCATCGGCTGCGGCCAGACCGATCTTGTCAAAGGCGCCCCAGGCGACGCTCAGGGCCGCAAAACCTCTGCTGCGGCGACGTCGTGCGAGGGCGTCCAGATAGGTGTTGGCCGCCGCATAGGCACCCTGCCCAGGGTTGCCCAGCATGCCGGCTGCGGAGGAGAAGAGGACGAACATCTCCAGCGGCTCATCCTGGCTGACTCGGTCCAGTACCTCCGCGCCGAGAACCTTCGGATCGAGCACACGCGCGATCTGCTGAGGGGTGACGTTCTGAATGGTTGCGTCCTCTAGGATGCCGGCCGTGTGCACAATGCCACGCACAGGCGGAAGCCCCTGCCATGCGCGGCGCACCGCTGCCTCGTCGGTGATGTCCGCCTGCCGAAGGTAGACAGTTGCCCCCGCGGCGGTGATCTCATCGATGCGCGACTGCTCGTCCGGAGTCGGCCCTCTCCTTGCCAGAAGGGCGATGTGTCCTGCCCCCCGCTGGGCCATCTCGCGGCCGAGCGAGAGCGCCAGGGCTCCCAGTCCGCCGGAGATGACGTAGCAGCCATCGGCCCGCAGTCGGCCCTCGTGCAGGGGGTTGGGCTCCAGGACGTTCACCGTTGCCGGATCAGAGATGACGAACTTGCCCACGTGAGATCCGGCAGACATTTCGCGGAGAGCCCGGGGCGTCTCGGCGTAGGAGCGCAGAACCAGCGCGGGAGGACGGATCCGGCCCGCCTGAACCTGCTCCCAGGACTCGGCCAAAACCTTGGCGAAGGTCACGGGGCGCTCGTACATGAGGCGGGCTACATCGACGGAGGCTAGGCCAACACCGCGGCGCAGGAGGCCCATGCTGATGGAACGGTCGGAGTAGATGTCCTTCTTGCCGACCTCCACAAAGCGTCCGCCGTCAGCCAGAAGTGCCATGCCCTCATCGATGGCGCGACCAGTCAGCGAATTGAGGATCACGTCAACTCCGCGACCGCCGGTCAGCTCGCGAACCGGCTCGACCCACTCCAGGTTGCGGGACTGGAAGACGTACCCCACCCCTCGACTGCGCAGGTACTCTCGCTTCTCGGGGGTGCTCGCTGTGGCGATGACGGTGGCGCCACGGGAAAAGGCGATCTCAATCGCCGCCAGCCCAAGTCCTCCTGCGGCGGAGTGGATCAACACTGTCTCTCCCTCTGACAGCTGCCCCACGCGTACCAGTGACTCCCAGGCCGTGACCATGACCATGGGTAGCGACGCCGCCTCCTCGAAGCTCATTCCCTCCGGGATCTGGTGCACATGCTCAACCGGCACGATGAGATGGGAAGAGAACGCTCCTTCACCCGCGCAGGTGATCACTCGCCTGCCCACGAGGGACGGCGTAACCTCCGCTCCGACGCGGGCCACGACACCGGCTGCATCCAGCCCCAGAGCCAGAACCTTCCTGTCCTCGCCGGGGTAGCGGCCCATGGCCTTGAGAACGTCAGCGAAGTTGAGCGCGGAAGCCTGCATCTCCACCTCCACCTCGTGGGGTGCCAGCGCCCGACGGCGCATGGTGCGGAACTTCAGTCCGTCCCACCTACCGACGCGGTCGGTCACGAGTTGGAACGGCTCACGCCGGGTCGCCCAGTCCTGCCAGCCGGGGTGCTCGGCCTGGTCCACCAGGTGGGCGTCGCAGATCACCGCGGCCTGACGCTCGTCGTCGACCCAGCGGACCTCGTCCTCTGGACCACCGTGCATGATCTCTGCCACGACCTGACTGATTCCGTCTGCACCGGCCGCGACGTCAACGATCCGAACGGAGAGCTCCGAGTACTCGTTGCGGATCACTCGGGAGAATCCCCAGAACAGCGCGGCGCCAGCGTCAGGCTCCGCATCCGCCTGCGCGTCTGCCGTGATGACCACCAGGTGCGGAGCAGGCGCCTGTGTGGAAGCGGCGCGGACAACCTCGGCAAGTCGAGTCAGAGCGTCGCGCTGACTCTCGACTCCGGCCTCGCGATCTGGCGCGATAAACACGACGATCGACGCTGCCGACGCATCGACGACGCTGGTTCCCTGCGCTGACAAAGCATCGCGAAGCGCGGCTGCGCGAGCCGCCGAAGCGGGGGTGTCCACGACGGCGACCTCGTCCTCCACCGTGGTCTCGGGCAGGGGCGTTGCTTCCCACGATATGCGGAAAGCCTTGTCGAGCGTCGTGGAACTGCCGCCGTCGAGCACCTGCATCCGCAGCCCGCGGACCTGGCTGATTACCTGGCGGTTCTCGTCGTAGATGTCGATGTCGATGAGATCACCCTCGACGCGGGCGTAGGAGAACACCGTTGTGATGGGGTGGAGCCCGATCTCAGGCGAGAGGTACAGGGCATCGATGGCTACAGGAACCACAGGTCCGTCGTGAGTGACAGCCGGGAGTGCCGCCTGCAGCGTCGAGTCCATGAGGGCAGGGTGGAGCCGGTGAGCGAAGGCTTGCAGCGGAGTATCTGGCGGTACGGTGCAAAGTGCCAGCGACTCCGAGCCCACGTGCCACAGCTTCTGGATGGCACGGAAGGTCGGCCCGTACTCGATGCCGCGATCTGCGGCGCGCTGGTACACCTCGGCTGGCTCCATCGGAGCGAGCTCGGTCATCCACTCCGGGAAGTCAATGAGCTCCTCCGGTCCCTCGTTGGAGAGACGGCAGCGGCTCACGGTTCCCCAGGCTCCGCTCAGTGCGTCGTATTCGGAGAGCTCAAATGCGGCGCAACCGGCATCCTCCTCGCGCCACGCCACCTCGGCGACGATCGGTTCCTCACCGAAGGTGAGGTCAGACAGGAACTCGATCTGTCGAAGCATGGTGTGGCGCTGCTCCATGCGCTCGATGCTGCCCCGCAACGCGATGTCGATGATTCCTGTGCCTGGCATGACGACCGTGCCCGTCACCTGGTGATCTCGGACCCAAGGCATGGCGGCCTCAGTCAGCTGGGGTCGGCCCACCCAGGTCCCTTGCTCTGTGCGCGATGGCAGCATGGGAGCGTCAGTCGTGTTAACCCGGCCGGAACCGTGCAACCAGCGATGCTCTCGGCGCCACGGATAGACGGGGAGTGACGTGGCACCGAGGTCCTGCACGAGTCCCAGCGCCGGCAGACCACGCGTCCACGCCTGGCAGTGGGCGGCGAGCACGTCGCGCAGCTGGCCCGCCTCGCGCTCCATGCTGGTCAGGATGACGGCGCTCTGCTCCTGAGTCTCCGCTACCTCCTCGAGCGGCTGGCGTAGCAGCGGATGAGACGAGACCTCGATCACATGGGTCACGCCGTTGCGCATCTGCGCTGCCATGGTTTCGCCGAAACGGACCGGGCTGCGCAGGTTCGCGGTCCAGTAGGCACCGTCGAGTTCCGGGCCAGAGACCGGCGTAGCCGTCACGGTCGAAACCATCGGGATCTGAGCCGGTCGCGGCGAGATGTCGGCCAGCGCTGCAGTGATGTCGTCGACGACCGCATCCACCTGTGGGCTGTGGGAGGCGTAGTTCACCTTGACCAGCTTGCAGTAAATCCCGTCGATATCGAGCAGCTCCTTGAGCACTAGGACCGAGTCCTTCTCGCCAGAGACGACGCAGCTCGTGGGACTATTGATGACTGCAACGGAGATGCTCGACTCGAAGCCGACTAGCTGCTTCTGGGTCTCTTCGGCGCTAGCACCCACGAACAGCATGTGGCCCTTGCCGGTCAGACACTTGAGAATCTTGGCGCGGCGTGCGACCACCTTTGCACCGTCCTCGACGGTGAGGATGCCGGCAGCGGTCGCCGCTGCGATCTCACCCTGGCTGTGGCCGACGACAACGTCTGGGCAGATGCCCGCCTGTCGCCACAGCCGGAAGATGCCCAGCGCCATCGCCCACAAGATCGGCTGCACGACCTCTGGCGCCTCCCAGTCCAGCTCGATCTGGCCTCTTAGCGCCTCCCGCAGGTCCCAGTCAACTTCGGGCAGGAGGGCAGCAGCACACTCGTCCATCGTCTGGGCAAAGACGGCGCTTTCGCTCATGAGGTCGACGCCCATTCCACGCCACTGGGAGCCCTGCCCAGGGAATACGAAGCAGGTGCGACCTACCTCGGCTGCGCGACCCGTCATGACGTCAGCGATGTCATCCTGGGCCTCGGCGAATGCTGTCAGCTTGTCCGCTGCGTCGGATGCCGACGTGGCGATCACCGTCGTTCTGTCGAGTAAGGCGTCACGGTGCCAGGCCAGGGTCGAGGCGATCCTGGCGAGATCGTCAGGACGGCTCGCGACAGTCTCAGCCAGGTCCCTCGCGCGGGTCCGCAGCGCCTCGTCGCAGTGGGCGGAGATAGGAAGAACTATTGGGCCAGTCGAGGTCGGCGCAGCACTGATGACGCGCGCCCTGTCCGCAGAACGCACCACGACGTGGGCGTTGGTACCACCCCAGCCAAAACTGTTGATTCCCAGGTAGGCCGGTTCGTTCGTGGGCAGCTCGAAGGGCTCCTGCAGGACGCGCACGTTCAGGGCGGCGAAGTCGATTGCAGGATTGAGCTCCGCTGTCGTGAGTGTCGGTGGCACCTGACCGCGCTCCAGGGAAGCTAGGCACTTCACCAACCCCGCAATACCGGAACCAGCCTCAAGATGACCGATGTTGCCCTTGAGCGAACCCACCGGGAGCGGGGAGCTTTCAGAGCGCCGGGTCGCCACTTCAGCACCCAGAGCCTTCAGCTCCGCCGGATCGCCCACCTTTGTACCGGTTCCGTGGCCCTCGACGTAGCAGAGGCGATCAAGGAGCTCCGGGTGCGCGGAGTAGATGGTGCGGTACAGGGCAGCCTGGCCCTCTGGGCTGGGGGCGGCGATGGAGTCGCCGCCACCGTCATTGTTCACTCCTGTTGCGACGATGAGGCCGTGGCAGGGCTCGCCGGGTGCGACCTCATCGGCCCGCTTGAGCAGCACCACCCCACCGCCCTCACCGCGTACGAAGCCGTTGGCCAGGGCGCTGTACGGGCGGCAGACACCGTCTGCGGACAAGGCGCCGAAGTGGCCAAGGTTGCGGAACCCCCAGGGATCGAGGATCAGATTGATGCCGCCCACGATCGCCGCCTCGATCTCCCTTGCGGCGAGCGCCTGGCAGGCGAGGTGCAGCGCGACCAGGCCCGAGGAGCACCCCGTCTGCACCGTGAGGCTGGGGCCCCGTAGACCCATGAAGTAGGAGATTCGCTCGGCCATCATGTCCAGGGCGAGGCCTGGAGCCGTGTGCTGGTTGACGGGGGCCCCAACATCCCACCCGATGTGCTCGTAGTCGATCCCACCCGCGCCGAAGTACACCCCGACGCGGCTGTCCCGCAGGGACTTCGCCACGATGCCAGCATCCTCGAGCGCCTGCCACGCCAGTTCCAGAGCGAGCCGCTGCTGGGGGTCGACGTTGTCAGCTTCACGCGGAGACATCCGGAAGAAGGTCGCGTCGAAGCCTGTCACGTCGGGCAGGAAACTCCCCACACCAAGAACATCGAGGTCAGGGTCCAGAGGCTGGGTGGTATCCCAACGATCTCCCGGCACTGGCGTGGTGGTGCATTCGCGGCGCATCAAGAGCTCCCACAGTTCCTGCGGGCTTTGGGCGCCGGCGTAGCGGCATGACATGCCGACGACAGCGATCGACGGGTCGGGGCGTGAATTCATGACGATCTCCAAGGCTTGTGACAATCGGGTGACGATGGAAGGTGGCTACCCAGCGACGAGGCTGCGGCGTCGGAAGATCAGCAGTGCTGCCGCGGCCATCAGCAGACTGAGAACGGCCATGACGGCGGCAGCACGGGTATCCCACGCTGCGAGCGGGACGTGGCCCATCCACTCCAGCGGTGAGAAGTGGCGCGCGGCCGAGCCCAGTCGCAGCATGTCGGCACGCAGGGTGACGATCGCGGCCCAGGCGACCAGCAGCCAGGTGGACAGGACCAGACGGGGGCGCAGCGCACCAAGCAGCATCGCGAGACACGTGAGGAAGACGACTGGGGCGACATATGCCCCCGCGTCGCTCAGAGACTGAGCAAGGCGAGACCAGTCACGGTAGGACAGCGACAAGCCAGCGCCGGTGAGGGCGGCACACACCAGCAACACAGCCAGGGACCAGGCGAGCGACACACCCAAACCGGTGAGGCTCCAGCTGGTACGGCCGACTGGCTCGGCCAAGACTCGACCGACACGCCCCGATCGTTCCTCCTCTGCCATGGTCGAGGCAGCGAGGACGCCGGCGGCCGAGGCGAACAGGACATCGAGCTGAATGATGAGCACAAGTCGGGCGTCAAGTTGTCCCTGGCCGGACATCTGCTTTGCGAACAGGCCGAAGACGAATGCCACGACGCCGCCTCCCACGGCTACGGCCAGGGCGGTGCGGTAGGTGAGCCGGACCAGCAGCGCCACGGGGTTACTCAGCAGCGGCGAGGCGGCCGCTGGACCCTCGAGTGGCGCGATGATGCCACCACCGAGGTCTCGCCGGGTAGCGAGGAAGAGAGTCACGCCCGTGAGCACCAGCAGCAGGGCGAGGTAGGAGAGGAGAGGCCACCAGACCGGGCTGGAAGAGAAGGGACGGGCCTCCGCGAGCCACGAGGCCGGGTTGCTCCATACCTGGGAGTAGTTCTTCAGGTCGATCCAGGCGCGCAGCAGGAAGAAGGCCAGCACGATGGCGAAACCAGTCAACAGAGCCTCGCGGCTGTGGCGGAAGATCTGACTGCTTGTGGTGCCGGCCGCGGCCGCGGCCATCATCGCGCAGGCGAGAAGGATCGCGTAGCGAGCCGATCCAACCTTGTCATAGTCCAGCACGGCCAAGGCGATGAAGCACGCCAGCGCTGTTGTCACTGCCACGGAGAGGGAGGCCAGCAAGCCAGCCGCAACGGGGGCCACTCGCCCGACAGTGCCGGAGGTGATGACGTCGAAGTAGTTCTTGTCTTCCATGCCGCGGGTGAACCGGACACCGGTCCAGACCATGACCATAGGAAAGAGCGTGAGCGTCAGGATCGCCATCTGCTGGGCGAGGATCCCGCCGCCGGTGCCGATATCGTAGCCACGTCCCTGGAAGATGACGGTGGCGGGTGAGCTATTGACGATCACCTCGTAGCTCTTGCGGGTGCGATCATCGGGGTAGAGCCGGTTGACCGACAGTGCCGTCGCAGTGAGCAGCGTGGTAAGTGTGACGACGGCTCCCAGGATGCTCACCAGCGAGGTGCGCCAGATCAGGCGCAGGATGCGCCAGGTGCCCTTCATGCCCGACCCTTTCCGCTGGACATGCTCGTGGGCATCTCACCGTCGTCCTCGTAGGCGGAGAGGAAGAGGTCGTTCAGGCTGGGAGGCTCGACGGTCAGCGTCCGTACCCCAGCTGGGGTGAGCGTGGCCATGGCGCCTCCCAGGTCATCCTGGCCGATGTGGAAACGCACGTGGTGCCCGTCGTCCTGCTGACTCTCGTCCAGCCCCGAGAGGCTGCGGAGCTCCTTCAAGCCCTCCGGCTGGCGCTCCGTGATGGCGGCGACCATGGTGCTCGTCGAGGAGCGCAGGTCTGCGAGCGAGCCAGTGGCGACGCAGACCCCGCGGCGGATGATGGTGACGCGGTCGCACAGCCTCTCGACCTCAGAGAGGATGTGGCTGGACAAAAGCACCGTGCTTCCTTGATTCCTGGCCTCCAGGATGCACTGCTGGAAAACGTCCTCCATAAGCGGGTCCAGACCGGAGGTGGGCTCGTCCAGCAGCAGCAGGTCGGCATTCTTGCTCAGCGCCGCGACCAGGGCCACCTTCTGGCGGTTGCCCTTGGAGTAGGTCCGGGTCCGCTTCGTGGGGTCCAGGTCGAACTTCTCGATGAGCTCGTTACGGCGCTTCTGATCAGCTCCCCCCTGCAGGCGGATCAGTATGTCAATGCACTCTCCGCCCGAGAGGCTGTCCCAAAGCGCTACATCTCCTGGGACGTAAGCGAGCCTGCGATGGATCTCCACCGCCTGCCGCCAGCAGTCCTGACCGAAGATGGAGGCCCGTCCGTCGCTCAGACGCAGTTGACCAAGAAGCGCCCGGATGGTAGTGGACTTGCCCGCTCCATTCGGTCCCAGGAAGCCGTGCACCTCGCCTTGGCGCACCGACAGGTCAAACCCGTCGAGGGCTCTCGTCTTACCAAAGGTCTTGACCAGGCCCTTGGCGTCGATCACCAAGTCCTCTGTCTTGCTGGCCGGCACGCGGCTGGTTGGTGAAGTCATGATTCTCCTTCTTGGTGGGCCTCAAGGACTCTTAAGAGCGTCCGCGGACGAGGCAATTGCGCCTGGTGTCTCCGGGTGTACCGAGGGCGGTTTCCATCCGGAGCGGATGAGCAGAAGTGAAGAGATGATGCCGACCACCAGCAGTCCGGCTGCCCAGTACTGGGCGTGGACATAACCTGCTAGAACCGCCTCGTGGCTGGTGGCGGGGACACCAGGGTGGCGCGCCAGGTAGGCGCGGGTAGCGGTGACGCTGACGCCGTTGAGCACCACAGAACCCAGGGCAGCGCCGATCATCTGCACGACGCCGAGCATTGCCGAGGCGACTCCGGCGTAGGCCGGGTCCACCCCACCCGTTGCCTGCGCTGTGCAAGTCGTGAAGGCCATGCCGAGCCCGAGGCCTAGCAGTGCCGCAGCGCTCAGGAGCAGAAGGTTGTCCGCGGACGTGCCCTGGAGACGAGTCATGACGAGGACGGCGACAGTCGCCAACCCGTAGCCGCCAGCAATGGTTGGACCTGCGGGGGCCTTCTCGAAGCGACCGGCGATCTGTGTGGCTCCGATGGCTAGGAAAAAGACGAGCGGGAGGAAGCCCACGCCCGCGCGAATGGGCCCGAGATGCCTCAGCTCCTGCAGATAATAGGTGAGCAGGAGCATCAGGCCGAACATCCCCATCACCCCGCTCAGATTGGCGATATAGGCGCCCACCCGGTGGCGGGCCGCAAACAGCTCCGGCGGCAGAAGAGGAACAGCAGCTCGCCTCTCCACCCAGACCAGGGCGGCCAGTACCAGGAGACCGGCAGCGAGCGCGAGCACGACGGTATCAGTGAGTCCGCGGGTCTGCACCTGTGAAGCCAGCACGACGATCGCCGTGAGCAGGCCCGCAGACAGGACTGCGCCAGGCAGGTCGAAGTGCTTCTCTCCGTGGCGCGGGATCTGCGGGACGACGTTCAGCGCCCCGGTGAGCGCGATGGCAACGGCGGCCACCGTCAGGTAAAAGACCCAGCGCCAGCCAAGGTACTGGGTGATGGTTCCGCCGAGCACGAAGCCGAGCAGCATGCCGCTGGACCCGACCGCGCTGTAGATGCCGAGCGCTCGTGCACGCGCCCGAGGCTCGACAAACAGGATGTTGACGATTGAGAGCGCAGCCGGAGAGAGAATGGCTCCCGAGACGCCCTGCGCCACGCGAGCGGCGATCAGAGCATCCGAGGACCTCGCGGTGGCCGCTAGCAAGGACGCGAGCCCAAAAGCGACAAGTCCGAGAATGAACGCGCGGCGCTGCCCCATCAAGTCGCACAGCCGTCCACCGACCAGCACGAGCGCCCCATAGGTCATGGAGTACCCGGCCATCACCCACTGGCGTTGATTGTCGGCCATGCCCAGCTCAACCTGAACCGTGGGGAGAGCGATGCTCACCAACATGATGTCGAGGGATATGACAAGCTGAGCGATAGCGATGAAGGCGAGAACGTTCCTTGTGGGTAGACCGTCAGGAGCGGGGGCTACTGGGGACACGCTGGTGTGGGAGGAATCGGTCATCGTCGGCTCACTGCATCCCGCCGTCGACGGTGAGCACTTCGCCCGTCATGAATGACGCCTGGTCCGAGAGCAGGAAAGCGATGACGTCGGCAATCTCGCCGGGGGTGCCGAGGCGCCGGAGCGCGGTTCGCTCTCGCACCTGGTCGAGCAGGTGCTGAGGCAGACCCTCCACGAGGTCTGTCGCGATGAAACCCGGTGCGACGACGTTCGCACGGATCCCGTAGCGGCCCGTTTCCTGAGCCAGGCTCTTCGTGTACCCGATGATGCCGGCCTTCGCAGCGGCGTAGTTGGCCTGGCCGGCGTTCCCGCGCAGACCAGCAAGCGACGACATCGTGACGATGCTGCCGCGACGTCGTCGCATCATCGTGTCCAGCGCTGCTTGGCAGACATGGTGGACACCTCCCAGGTCCACGCGCAGCACACGATCCCAGTCCTCGGCCTTCATCAGCGCGACCGGCTTGTCTCGCAGCGTGGCTGCCGACGCCACGACGGCAGTCACGGGACCTAGCGCGTCCTCCACGGTCTCGACCAGTTCCCGCACCGCGTCACGATCGGCCACATCGGCGGTGAACCCGCAGGACTTCCGACCTAAAGCATGAATCTCCCTGTCCAGGCCAGCGGCCGCCTCATCGTCTCGGGCGTAGCAGTAGCCGATGTCATACCCATCGCGCGCCAGGCGAATCGCGACGGCACGGCCGATGCCGCGCGTCGCTCCCGTGATCAGCGCAGTGTCCGGTTTCATGGTCAGTTTCTCGTTTCAACGATCCGACGACGCTGGCCCAGCTCGATGGCGGCGGTGCGCACCATCACGGTGAATATCTCGCTCATGTGCTGACTCAGGTAGAAGTGGTCGCCCGCCCTCACGTCGGTCCGGAGGGGGCGTGTGGTGAAGCGCGCCCACCCCTGCAGGGTCTCCACAGGAACGAGGGGGTCCGCATCTCCACCGAAGGCAACCAGGGGTAGGTCGAGAGGGCTTTCATCCGTCGGCGCGTAGTTCTCCAGCGCCCTGCCGTCAGCCCTCATCGTCGTGATGATGTGCTCTCGCATCTCGGGGTTGCTGAGGAGTTCCAGCGGCGTGGCGCCCAGTCGGGCCAGACGTTCCAGAATGCCCCGGTCCGTGAGCTGGAAGCCGCCGTCGCCTCCGTTGTTCCTGGGGGGCTGAGACCCCGAGACGAACAGGGCCAGCGGTGAGCGAACGCCCCGGCTCTGCAGGGCATGAGCGAGCTCAAAGGCGACGATCGCGCCCATGCTGTGACCGAAGAGTGCGTAGTCTCCCTCGATCTCGTCGACCATCCGGTCAGCCAGGCCCGTCACCAGCGTCCCCATGTCGTCCGTGACAGGCTCCGCCATACGAATGCCGTGGCCCGGGTACTCGACGCAGGATGTCTGCACTCCCGGCATCTGCAGCCAGGCGCGATATGCGCTGGCCGTCCCGCCCGCGTACGGGAGGGCGAAGATGCGAATCCGATCACCAGCGCGCGGTCGCGACGAGAACATCCAGCTCTTACTCACGCTTCTCCTCGATTCTGACGGGGGTCAGGATCAGACGGCCGCGGGAGGCGGTCTGCCAGCAGCGTTGGCACCTCTGACAAGGGTAGATCCGGTCTGGCCAGCACGGCGTGAAGCAGCACTGGCCAAGCCGCCACCATGTCGGCGAAGGCATGCTCGTTGAACCGGTTCGGCGCGTGCATCCACAGTCCTCGCAGCTCGCCGTCCCGTTCGTGCAGCACCAGGTACAGGTCGAGATTGGCCGGACTGATCGAGCCGTGCATCTCGGGAATGAGCTGCTCGGCGGCTCCAACTGGCCGCCACGGCGTTCCGACCCAGCCGCCCAGGTTCAGACGCACAGATCCGAAATCCACCACGTTGAACATGGTGCGCATCGGGTCCCACCGGCCGTCACTCGTAGCCGCGAGCTGGCGCAGGGGGGCCTGCTGATGCTCTCGGGCGTCCAGCAGGCTGAGCCGAACCTGAGCCATCACGTCGCCGAAGGTGGCCCGCTCGGCTATTCGGGTGCGGATCGAGACCTCGTTGACCAGATATCCGACCATGGTGTGCGTCTCCGGCTCGTCTCGCCCAGCTAGTGGCACAGTGACCAGCACGTCGTCGGTTGCGGTCGCCACCGCTTGGAGCACCTGGAAAACGGTGAGGAGATAGACGAATGTGCTCACCGACGCGGCCGCGGCCGCTGCCTTGAGCTGCTCATTCTCCTCCGGGCACAAGGAGAAGCCGGTGATCGTGGCCACAGCGGGACGCGGTTCACGTCCTAGCGGCCGCAACGTGGGCGCCGGCGGCAGGTCACTGAAGAGCGAACGCCAGTAATCGGCGTGGACCCGGCCAGGGCCGAGCTCGTTCTCACGCTGCTGCCATGCGGCCAGGTCGGCCAGCTGAAGACTCGCGAAGTCGCGCCGGGCAGGAGTGCCGTCGCGCTCCGCCACGTAATAGTCGGCGAGGTCTTCCACATACTGCGCAAATCCCCAGGGATCAACGCTGGCGTGGTGGAAGGCCTGCGACAGGACCCACCGCCGATCCCCCGTGCGCAGTAGGACGGTGTACATGGGGCTGCCCTTAGCGACCGGCATGGGCGTGCTCTCCAACCGGGCGACAACCTCCTCCACTGCGGCCTCAACGAGCTCTTCGGTCCCCCCACGCAGGTCGTGGACCTCTAGGGGCCAGGGGCTGGCTGGCTCCACCCGCTGAAACCATTCGTCGCCTTCGTGGATCAAGCAGGTCCGGAACACCTCGTGCTTCTCGCGCACATTGTCGAGCGCCCGCTGGAGCGCGTCGACGTCGAGTTCTCGGTCCGCCGAGGCTCCCTCCGGTTCGAGGACGACGGTGGCGACCACGTTGTGGTGGACCGCGTCCGCCCCAACGGGTTCAGTGATTTTGTTCAGCTGCTGGTGGGTGACTGGCATGCGGTCGCTGCGGACGCTCGGGCGGATTGTGGCGACCTGCCGGGAAGGCAGGGGCTCCTGAGCCGCGTCAACGCCAGCACGGGCTATTGTCTCAAGGCACCGGACCAGTTCGTGCTCGAAGGCCTCAACCTCCGGCGTCGTCCACGAGCTGTGGTCCCACATGACCTGCACCTGGAGCCGAGAACCCGCGTCGGTCTGCAACGAGACCACGTTCACCTGCAGTGGACGGGTGAGGAGCAGCGATCGAGCGGCCGTCCCCTCACCCATGAGCTCCCTCTGGAGTCGGGTGACGGGCTGCCACGCAAGATCCTCAAGCCCCGCGGTCTGCTGCCCAAGGTAGTTGAATACCAGGTATGCCTCAGGCAGGTCCCCCAGCGGCGAGCCCTCGGCAAGATAGCGGAGTGCGCCGTAGCCCAGCCCGTCGTGGGGATAACGGCGCTGCGAGATGACGGCTCGCCGCAGCAGAGTGCGCATCTCGTCGTCGGTGGCCGGGCTGGCTCCCAGATCGACGCTAACCGGATACACGCTGGTCAACCAACCGACCGTCCGGCTGGCGTCCACGTGCCCCAAGTGACGGCCATGCGACTCGACCTCAACTAGCAGCGGCCCGGTGCTCTGGATCCCGAGGTTGTCCCGGGCGGCTAGGGCGACGGCGCTGAGCAGGACCTCATGAGCGCTGGCGCCAAGCCCTGGGCAGATCTCCTCCAGCAGCCGTCGCGACGTTTCCACGTCAAGAAGCAAGGTGCTTTCGCCGACCGATGTGCCCGTTGCGAACACACTTGGCGCGCGCAGGGGAGTCGCGCCGCGGGTGAGCGTCTGCCAGTCCTCGATCTCGGCCTTGCGCTGGGGGCTGCCCGCGTCTTCACTGACTGTCTCCGACCACGAGCGGGCCGAAGTCGGCACGGGCGGAAGTGAGATCGGCTGCCCGGTAGCCACCTGCTCGAGTGAGGTGCGCAGGTCTTCGAGGATCACTTGCCACGACATGCCGTCCACCACGACGTGATGGATCACGAGCAGCAGCATGGGCAGCGCGCCGTCGCGCTCAAACAGTCGTGTTTCCAGGTTGTGCCCGCGCCAGGGATCCAGCCTCTCTACGGCAGCGGTGACGGCGTGGAGCAGGTCTTCGGACAGATCGGCCACGCTGGTGCTGGCGACTTCGACGGGTGGCGGGAGGATCTTTCCTTCTGGGACGTGAAGGGTCCATGTCTGCGGATCAAGGGTGGCAGCCAGGATCCTGTGATGATTCACCAGACCATCGAGTGCAGCAGCGACCTGCGTCGCTGTCGTTCCCTGCGGCAGTGTCACCAGGACGCGGTGGCTGTATCCGGAGATCTCTCCTCCGCGGCGCCGCAGACGTCGCAGCATGGGGCTCGGTGCACAGTCGCCCGCTCCGTCATCGTGAACGGACGTCACGGCGGCGGCACGGCTCCCGACAGAGGCTGCGATTGCCGAAACGGACTCGTGCACGAAAATGTCGCGGGTGGTGAGAGTGATGCCTGACTTGCGCGCAGCAGAAACCACCTGGATGGCTCGCAGCGAGTCCCCACCGAGCTCGAAGAAGCTGTCAGTGGCGTTCACCACCGGGCGATCCAGTACGTCGGTGAAGGCGGCGGCGATCGTCGTCTCCAGTCCGGGGGCCGGGGGGCGTCCGAGGCCTGCCATCGTGTCCGGGGAGCTTGGCGAGGGTAGCGCCCGCCTGTCCACCTTGCCGTTGGCGGTCATGGGCAGAGCGCCCAGCACCGTGACGGTGCTCGGGACGCAGTGCCTGGGGAGCCGCTGTCCCACCCAACGCCGGACCTCATCACCGTCGACCGTTCCAGCACTCGTGACGATGTACGCGTCCAGCTGCGTCACCCCGGCCCCGTCGCTGCCAGCCACGACAACAGCGTTCGTGACTGCGGGATGCGACAGGAGGGCGGCCTCTACCTCGACCAGTTCCACCCGGTAACCGTGGATCTTGACCTGGCCGTCTTCACGTCCCAGGAAACGCAGCTCGCCCGACTCCGTCCAGCAGACCTTGTCTCCGGTGCGGTAGACGCGCGAAGCGTCCGACACAAAAGGATCATCGAGGAAACGGCTGAGGGTGAGCTCAGGCTCGTTCACGTAGCCGACTGACACCTGCCCCCCGGCCACCCACAGCTCACCTGCTACGCCGGGTGGGGCCAACTCACCTTGTCTCACGACATAGCAGCGCGAACCAGGCACAGGGCGACCCAAGGGGAGGAATGCACCGTCTCGGTAGTCGCGGAGGTCGCAGGTGACCACGCCAATCGTTGTCTCCGTAGGACCGTAATGGTTGTGCACCGCCGTGTCGCCGGCAGCAGCCAGCAACTCGGCCACCTGTGACCGCGGTGCCGCCTCTCCTCCGAGCACCAGCGAGCGACGCGGCATCAGTGCGTCGGCACCGACCACACGCATCAGCGCGCCCAGGTGAGTGGGGACAATCTTGACGTAGTCGATCTCCCTTAAGCGGATCAGCTCCGAGACGGCGTCCGCGTCGACGGCTGTGTCCTTGTCCACCAGGTGCAGCTCGCCCCCTGTCCCCAAGCTCGAAAAGAGGATGGTGCCCACAAAGTCGGTCACTGGTGGCTGCAGAACAAGGTACCGAGCCTGCGGAGAACCCATACCGAGGGTCGAAGGGACGGACGACACGTAGGTCTTAATGTTGGCATGCGTCACCTCCACGCCCTTGGGTTTGCCGGTCGAGCCAGAGGTGTAGAGCACATATCCCACGCCGTCAGGTGCCGCACCTGGCAGCTCGGTGCCCGTGTTTGCAGCGTCGGCAAGCGTCGAAAGAGTGATCCACTGACAGTCTCCACCGACATCAGGGCGGGCCTGCTCGTCCGAGACCACCAAGGCGGCGCGGCAGTCCTCCAGGAGCATGTTGACGCGTACTGAGGGCCATGACGGGTCCATGACCAGATAGGCAGCGCCCGCTTTCCAGGTGGCCAGCATGCTCACCAGCAGCTCAGCGCTCAGCGGCAGTGACAGCGCCACGACGTCGCCCGGTCGGACTCCAGCTGTGACTAGTTGCCGTGCCGTCTTCGTGGCGCGGCTGTCCAGCTCGCCGTAGGTTGTCTGCCGGTCCTTCTCGACGATGGCCACCCAGGACGGGTGCTCGACCGCCACGCGGGCGATGTCCTCCGAGAGCGTGGCCTCACCCACCAGCTCGAGCCGCTCTCCTGTGGCGAGTCCGAGAACCTCCTCTCGCTCGTGCACGTCGCAGAGTGGCACGTCGGAGAGCCGCAGCGACGGGTCAGCGACGAACGCACGCAGGATGCGGATGTAGTGGTACGCCAGTCGCCGCGCTGACGCGTCATTGAAGAGATCGCGTGCATGCAGAAGTTGACCTGTAACCTGCCCCTGGTCCTCGCGAAGATCCAGCTGCAGGTCGTACTTGATCAACGTCTCGGCCGATACCACGGGCTCGATGCGTACCTCGTGGGACTCCCAACGGGGCAGCGGCACGTTCTGGTAGGTGATCATGGCTCGGAACAGAGCCGGTGCGCCTGAGTGCTGAGCGGGAGCCACCCGCGTGATTACGTCTTCGATGGGGACGTCCTGGTGGGCAAAGGCGTCGAAGCACACGCGGCGGAAGGTGGCAAGGTGATCTGTAAACGTGGCGTCCCGGTCCACCCGGCACCGAAGTGCGACTGAGTTCATCAGACAGCCGATCAGCTGCTCCAGTTCGGAGTTGCCACGTCCCATCACGGGAGTGCCCACGCACACATCGCACTCACCAGAGACCCTGGCGAGGAGCGCGTGGAAGGCTGCCCCATAGACCATGAATGGGGTCATGTGCCGAGCCCGGGCCAGCTTGCGCACCCCGTCCACCAGCGATGCGTCGAGGCTCAGCGTGTTGGATCCGGCTCGGTGGCTCGGTCGGGCTGGACGAGGTGCGTCTGTGATGAGAGGCAGTTCGGATGGCACTCCCGCCAGGTTCTGCTCCCACCATGCTAGGTCGGCTTCCCGGTGGGGGTCAGGGACGGAAAGGTGGGCGGCGAGATCGGGGAACTGCAGGGTCAGGTCAGGGAGCGTGCAGACATGGCCTTGTCGCAGGCTGTCGTAGGCGGTGAGGATCTCCCGCATCAGCACGCTGACGGACCACAGATCGCCCACCACATGGTGCAGAGCGAGGAGGATGGCCCGCTCATCGTGGGCGAAGGTCAAAATCTCGATGCGAAGGAGCGAGCCGGACTGCAGGTTGAAGGGCTCAGCGGCCAAAGCGGCGAGCCGTTCGCTGGCAGTTCGCTCACGCTCCATGACAGGCAGTCCCGGCACCGACATGCGACGAAGTGAAGGGGGCAGGTCGGGCTTCACGATCTGGACAGGTTCGCCGTCCACGAGCGAGAAGACCGTGCGCAAGGACTCGTGCCGCCGCACGACGTGCTCACAGGCCATCTCGAACGCCTGAGGGTCGAAGGCGCCCCGGACGCGGAGGCCGCCGGTGATTACAAATGGGTTGGTGCCCTCGGAGAGCTGGTCGGCCAACCACATCTGTCGCTGTGCCGAGGTCAAGGGGACGGGGACTGCCGGATTCTCCCGACGGCGGATACCGACAGAGGTCGGGCCCTGGAGCCCTTCGGCTGCTAGGCGCTTGCTGAGCAGCGCCCGCCGCTGAGCGGAGAGATTGACCGACGTCGGGGCTCCCATCAGTCCTCCGCACCGCCCAGCTGGGCCGCGATCTCCTCGTCGGACATCGCGCTGAGCTCGACAACCAGCTCTGCGGTGCGCTCTACCAGAGATGGGTCGGGCGCGGTATCCAAGACAGCCGCCGCGAGACCTTCGACGGTGGGCTCGGTAAACAGCCGGTGCAGGGGCACGTCAATGTCGAAGGTCTCACGCATCCTCACCATGACTCTCGTACTGAGCAGCGAGTGGCCGCCCAGATCGAAGAAGTTGTCGGTCACTCCGACGCGCTCGATACCGAGCACGTCGCACCAGATCCCCGCGATCACAGCCTCGAGGGGCGTCCGGGGTGGGACGAACTCGGTCTGGGCGATGTGGCCGGGCGGTGGCAGGGCGCCCCGGTCGATCTTGCCATTGGGCGTCATCGGGAATGGGTCCTGTATCACGAATGCGCTGGGCACCATGTACGCCGGCAGTGTCTCCCACAGGCCGCCGCGGATGTCCGGGAGAGCCATCGCGAGTCGACGACGCGCCACGGCGTTCACCAGCCTGGCGGGGCGCGGGCCGTCGGGCAGAGTCGGGAAGCCGCACAGCGGTTCGCCATCGACTCCGCGGCGACGGGCGACGAGCGAGAAGTTGCCGTCTGCACCGTGTGCTCGCATCTCCAGATGAGCAGCGAACCCCGCATCCTCCACGGCCCGGACAATCTCGCTCGGATCCGGGACCGACATCTCACTCACCTCGCGCAGCACCTCAGCGAGGGTGGCACCTCCGGCCTTCTCAGCTGCCGCCAGCGTGGCGCTCACCTGAGCTACACGACGGTTCGGGATATCGAGGACCACCACGCAGTCATCGGTGCCTGCGAGCCACTCCCGAACGCTGTTGAGCCCGCCAGCGGCTGCCTCCCAGGCGTACGTCTTGGCAGCTACAGGCGTCACCTCGCCACAGTGAATTGTCACGTCGTACCGGTATCGAGTCATATCCGTCTGGTCGGCCGAGCGCTTCGCCAGGACATGCACGGCAGCCACGTCGTCCCGCTCGTCCGCCAATTGCGTGAATAGGTGCGGGTCGATGACGAGCTCGGAGTCTTCGGTCACGGCCCGGTCCGTGATCTGGACCAGGGCACTGGCCGCGACGGAGGGCTCGGTTCGCCGCAGCGCGGCGTCGGCGTGGAAGGTGGATAGCAAGGGCAGACTTCTGACGTCTCCCATGAACAGGACCCCGCCGGGAAGCAGGCGTGCCAGAGCAGCGTCGATGACGGCCCGCAGGTAGCGCTCGTCCGGGAAGTACTGGGCAACAGAGTTGATGACGACCAGGTCAAACTGCTGCGGCGGGAGTTGGTCAACTTGGTGCGCCGCCAGTCGCTCTACCCGGACCGAATCGACGACCCCCAGCGCCTCCGCTCGAGCCTGCAGGCTCGCCACGGCCGTGGCCGATGTGTCGATCGCCCAGTAACGCTCGACCTGCGGTGCGACCCGGCTCAGGATCAGGCCCGTGCCACCGCCAATCTCGAGGACCCGGGACGGATGCAGTTCCATGATCGTTGATGCGGTCTCGTCCGCCCAGCGAGCCATGACCTCTCGCTCGATGGCCTCCCCAGTGAGAGCGCTGCGCCAGCCGGCGAGGTTGTCATCAACAACGCTGTCGGACTCCGAGGCCTGCAGGTAGGTGGTGTCCCAAACCTCACGCCAGCGCTCGACCTCGTGGGTCCACTCCTGCGTGCCGTTGGAGCTCGTCTCGTCAGTAGGTGAGAGGTAGGCCACCAGACGATCGCCGGAAGAATCGTCGTCGCGCACGATCACGACCGCGCGTCCCACCTCCCGGTGAGACTCCAACACCCTCTCGATCTCGCCCAGCTCGATGCGATGGCCGTGGATCTTGACCTGGTGGTCCGTGCGACCAAGGAACTCCAGGCGACCGTCGTGACGACGGCGGACCAGGTCGCCGGTGCGGTAGAGGCGGCCACCGTCGAGGAACGGGTCGGCCACGAATCGCTCAGCGGTGAGCTCGGGACGGTCGACATAACCGTTCGCGACCCCGTCTCCGCCGATCCACAGCTCCCCTGGTACTCCGACAGGGAGGCGACGCAACTCCTGGTCCAGCACACGCAGCGAGGTGTTGGCTATGGGCTCGCCAAGGTGGATGAGGTCGCGACCAACATGCGCCACGGACGACCAGATCGTCGTCTCGGTAGGGCCATACATGTTCCACAGGTCCACACCCAAGTCGAGCAGGCTCGTGGCGAGTGTGACCGAGAGCGCCTCGCCGCCTACCAGGGCCTTGAACGGCCGCTCAGGCGCCCAGCCGGCCTCGAGCAGCATCTGCCAGCTCAGTGGCGTGGCCTGCATGGCCGTCACCTGGTGCTCGTTAATGAGCTGACGCAGGCTGGTGCCGTCGATGGCCTCGTTGCGGGTGGCGAGAATGATGCGGGCGCCCGAGACCAGCGGCAAGAAGACTTCCAGGCCCGCGATGTCGAAGGAGATGGTGGTGACGGCCAATAGCACGTCGTCATCGCTCAGGCCAGGACGCTCCTGCATCGAGCGTAGGAAGTTGTCCAGCGCACGATGTGGGATCTCTACCCCCTTGGGCTGGCCGGTCGAGCCTGAGGTGTAGATGACGTACACGGCGTCGGAAGGGGCCACGGTCACGACCGGGGCCGGCGCCGTAGTCACCTCCTGGGCGAGGTCCTCCCACAGCAGCAGGCCCTTGAACGCGTGCAGGCCGAGCTGCTCGGTGACAACTCTCTCCGAGATGACGACCGCCGGTGCCGCATCCTGCAGCATGAAGGTGATGCGCGCGGCCGGGAACTCCGGGTCCATCGGAACATACGCGGCTCCTACCTGCATCACCGCGAGCAGCGCGGCGATGAGAGCCGGACCCCGCTGCATGCACACGGCGACGCGATCGCCCCGGCGAACTCCTCGCGCAGCAAGCACAGTGGCCGCTCGCGCGGACTGCTCGGCGAGCTCCCCGTAGGTGAGCTTCTCAGCGCCGCACACGATGGCGGGCCGGTCGGGATTCTGGGCGGCCACCGAGGCGATGCGCTCATGCGTCAGCAGGCCATCTGGCCACGAACGCTCCGGCCCGATCTCCCATGCGCGCAGGGCAGTCTCAGCCGTGTGGTCGGCCAGCGGAACCGCATCGACTAGTGCGGTGGGGTCGGCCACTGCGTGGGCGACGAATGTGGCGAGATGGTCGCCTAGAAGGGCGATCGTCTCATGGTCGAACAGATCCGCGTTGTACTCGAAGCGGCCGGAGAGAGCCTCCTCGTCGAAGACCTGGAGTTCGATGTCGAAGCGCGCGGCACGGCTAGCCACTTCCACATCGTGGAAGGCGGCTCCGGCGGCCTCGAGCTTTGGCATGGGAATGTTCTGGTAGATGAAGGACACCTGGAAGACGGGAGTGCGGGAGGCGTCTCGAACCGGGGCCAGGTCTTCGACCAGCCGCTCGAACGGTAGGTCCTGGTGACCGAACGCGCCCAGGGCGGACTGACGGGCCTGAACCAGGGCATCGGCGTAGGTCGTCGTCTCGTCGAACTGGAACCGCATGGCCAGCATGTTGACAAAGTAGCCGATCGTCCCGGCAATCTCAGGACGGTCCCGGTTGGCGGCCGGCACACCCACCACAACATCATCAGCGCCGCTGTAGCGGTGCATGAGAGTGGCGAAGGCTGCCAACAGAGCCATAAAAGGCGTGACTCCGTAGGTCTTGGCCATCGCGCGCAAGGCAGACATCTGGGCCTTGTCCAGAGCGAACGGGACCGAGCCACCGCGATTGGTCTGGACCGCGGTGCGAGGACGATCGGTGGGGAGCTCTAGCGCGGCTGGGATGCCCGCAAGCGCAGTGCTCCAGTACTCCAGGTCGCCCTCGAATGCACCCTCGGCCATCTTCGTGGCCTGCCACTGGGAGTAATCGACGTACTGAAGCCTTGGCGGGGTCAGAACCGGATTGTCGCCCAGTCGCAGGCAACGGTATGTCTCCAGCAACTCCTGCACCATCAAGGCCGTCGACCACAGGTCGGCAACGATGTGATGCACCGTGATGAGCAGAACGTGCTCCTGTGCGGTCAGACGCAAGCAGCGCATGCGCAGGAGAGGACCGCGGGACAGGTCAAAGGGACGCGCGAACTCCTGCGAGGCCACCGCGATGAGCGCATCGTCGTCGAGTAGCTCCGGAGCGTCAACCAGTTCGACCTCAGGTGTCAGACTCTCGTGGACGACCTGCAGGGGCACCCCGTCGCTGGCCTCGAAAGTGGTGCGCAAGGCCTCGTGACGCGTGACGATGCCTTCCACCGCCATGCGCCAGCACTCCGGGTCGAAGTCGCCGGTCACGCGGAGAGCTCGAGACAGGTTGTAGGAGGTATCTCCTCCCTTGAGCTGATCGAGGAACCAGATCCGCTGCTGCTGGATCGAGGTGGGGAAGAGTCGCCTCGGCCGCTGCCGTAGTCGCTGCGCCAGCAGGGCTCGCTTCTCCTCGACCGTCAGGCTGGAGGGATCGCTGCTCATGTTCTGATCTCCTTAGACGTTGCCATCAGCGGCCAGAAGCGAGAGGTAGGCGTCTAGCTCTCCCTCGTCCATCTGCTCGATCGCCTCAAGATCGACCTCCTCCGTGCGGGAGACGGCCTTGATCTCCTCGCGCTGGGGCGCCGCACCGTCGCCGGAGGGATGGAGCAGCTCGGCCATGCGCGCAACAGTCGGGGACTCGTAAAAATTAGCGATGTCCATCTCCATTGCGAGGCGCTGCTTGATGCGCGTGACGATCTGCACGGCAGCCAGCGAGTGCCCCCCTAGTTCAAAGAAGTCGTCATTCACGCCCACATCCTCAATGCCAAGCAGATCCGCCCAGATGGCCGCCACTGACGCCTCCAAGGGGGTGCGAGGCGCGGCGAACTCCGTCGCCAGTGGTGGGCGCGGATGCTTCGTTGTGGGGCCGGAGATCTGCTCCTGCAGCATCGATGGTGTCAGTCGGGAGGCCAACTCTCGACGGTCCTCGAAGTCGTCGTCTACGACCAGGACGTGGGGCGGGAGTACTCGCAGCGAGAGCAGCCTCTCAAAGGCTTCCAGCATGTCCTGCTCGGTGTGGCCAACCATGAGCATGTCGAGCTGAGAGTCGGTGGGGCGCACGTCTTCGGCGGAGACCACTCGCTCCAGCTCACCGGCAATGTGCTCCTGCAGCGCCGCGATGTCCCTGACGACCCGGACGGTGTAACCCTCGATCTCCACCAGGACACGACCATGAGGATCGAGAATCTCCAGGTCCGTTGACAGGGTTTCGGCTCCGTCCTGGGTCACGGCCCCCTTTGGACGGGTGTGGACAACGACCTCGCTGGTGAGCGGATGGCGGTAGCGCAGTGTGCGGTAGCTCAACGGCAGGTAGTTGGGGTCCTTGGCATCCATCCGGAACACGCCCACGGCGATGTCCAGGAGCGCTGGGTGCAGGGGGAAGAGTGTGACGTCGTCACGAAACTCGTCGTCGAGGGCGAGCGTGGCGAAGGTGTGCCCCTCGGCGAGTTCAAGCCGACGGAGCACGTGCCAGCGCGGCCCGATCGCAAACTTCAAGGGCCCTTCTGTCCACTGCTCGGCCTGGGCGCGATCGAAGACCGACTGCTCGTCATGGAAGTCCTCGCGAACGGGATGGGCCCGTCGAAGTGCGTCGAGGTCCTGCGGAGCGACCTCGGAAGGGGCCTCCCAGGTCACCCTTCCAGTCGCATTGTCCTGCCAGGTGTGGTCGGCTGGGTTCTGGCTGCGAACGGTAAAGAACTCACCTTCGGGCGCAGTCTCGATGACAACACTCAGGGTGCGCTCCTGCCCGTCGGGCACGAACGCCGGGGATAGGAAGAGGATGTCCGACAAGACCATGGTGCGTCCTTGGGCACGGCCTGCCAGAGCGCCGCGGACCAGCTCGATATACGCGGTGCCCGGCACAAGACCGCTGCCCAGGAGCCTGTGATCGTCCACGAACCAGCTCTGGGCTGTCGAGATGGTGCAGGTAAAGGTTTCCCGCTCGGGGGCGGCGGAGACGCGCCTGAGCATGGGGTGCCCGATATCTCCGCCGACGGAGTGGTCAGTGTGGGCTGCCATGCCCACTCCCTCCCACCTGCTCCAGCCGATTGAGGTGGCGCTGAGGCCCTCGCTGCGCAGCGAGGAAGCACGCGCATCGAGGTAGGCATTGGCAGCGGCATAGTCGCTCTGGCCAAATCCGCCGAGGATTGAGTTGACCGACGAGCAGAGCAGGAATGGGCCGACGTCGTGGCCGTGAAGAGCCTGCGCCAGAGCCTCCGTCCCCTCGACCTTCGGGCCGAGGATGGCGGTGACGTCGTCGAGATTCTTCGAAGCCAGCAGCCCGGCGCCAGGCAGTCCTGCGGCGTGCACCACCATGTCGAGACGGTGACCGCGGCTCGCGAGTTCCGCCACGACCTTTCGCACGGTGTCGGCATCGGTGATGTCGACGGTACGAACCTCGATGCGCGCTCCTAGTTCCTCGAGCTCCCTCACCAGTTCGATCTTGCGGCGCACCAGGTCCTCGCTTGCGCGCGTGGCCAGGGTCGCGTCGTGGTCATCGCGAGGTGGCATCTCCGAGCGCTGTAGCAGCACGATTGTGCTTCCTTGGGTGCGTTCGGCGATCCTGCGTGCGATCGCACTGCCGACCCCGCCCAGGCCGCCGGTGACGACATAGAGGCCACCGTCTACCAGACGGGACTCCCCCGCAACGTCGGGAAGGGTCTCGAAGCTCCGGATCCACGCATGGGCGCCTCGGATCGCTACGTCCTGGTCCACGCCCATTGCGAGAGTCTCATGCAGCACGTCCGCCACGGCCTCCGGCAGGTCCGCGAGGGTGCTGTCCAGATCGACCACCCGCGTGGAGAGACCTTCGATCTCCTGGCTCAAGACCGCGCACAGTGCCGCCGGCAGGGCTGCGTCGGCATGGACCTCCTCAGTGCCCAGAACCTCGTGAGCGCCGCGCACGATGACGGTGAGCGCGGTGCCCTCGCTTGGGGGCACCAGCGCGAGGTGCTGGCCGAGGGCCAGCAGGTGCTGGTAGGCCTCCCGGCCGTCGCGGGTGCCGGTTGCGGCAACGATGTGCAGCGCTGCTGAGGATGGCTCGCTCGGCTCGACCGTGGCGAGCACCTCGGCCCACGCAGTGTCCTGAGTGGGGATCACTGTCGAGATCGGGTCCTCTGCAGGAAGCAGGGACCGCAGCGTATCGGCCTGGCGCTCGTCCGAGACGAGAAGGAGCCATGTTCGGTGTGCCGCCTCTGACCCGGATGATGCCAGCCGGTGCCAGGTCGGAACGAGCAGCGACGGGCCTGTGGGGCGTCGCCTCTCAGGTTGCTTGGCGGCGGCGACGGGATCAATCCAGTGACGTTCCCGCTGGAAGGGATACGCCGGGAGAGCGACGTGCTCTGTCGCGTTGGGAACAAGAAGGTTCTCGTCGTCGACGACGCCAGCCGCCCACAGCGTCCCCAGGGCGGTCGCCATCTGGACACGGTCCGTGCCGACGCGCCGTGGCTGCGGGAGGGTGGACACGGCCACACGGGACGGGGTCCAAGACGCGTGGTAGCTGATCAGCGTCGAGAGTGAACGACCAGGTCCGACCTCCACGAACACCGTAGCTGGGTCTGCGAGGAGCGCATCCACAGCATTCGAGAAGCGCACCGTCCGTCGGAGGTGCTGACCCCAGTAGACAGGATCCGTTGCCTGCTCTGAGGTGAGAACCTGTCCCGTCACGTTTGAGTAAAGAGTTATCGACGGCGCGTGCAGATCCACGCCAGTAGCCACCTGTGCCAAACGCTCGATGGCGGGGTCCATGCTGGCGGAATGGAACCCATGAGACGTCTTGAGTGGGGAGCACACGATGCCATCTGCACGCATTCGCTCAGCCAGTGCCGCGATCGAGTCGTGCGAGCCCGACAGACTGCAGAAACCGGTCGAGTTCACCGCCGCGATCTCGATGCCCTCACCGAGGTACGGCGCAACGTCGGCCTCGCCGAGTTGGACAGAGAGCATCGCACCGGCCCTCATCTCCGAGACGATCCGGCCGCGGGCTGCGACCAGCAGCACAGCGTCATCGAGACTGAGTACCCCGCCCACGCAGGCGGCGACATACTCTCCGATGCTGTGGCCGATCATGGCCTTGGGGACGACGCCGTGATCGATCAACCACGTCGCGAGGCAGTACTCGATCATGAACAGGGCTGGCTGTGTGTACTGCGTCTGTCCCAGCAGTTCGGCGCGCTCCTCGCCATCATGCAGGACCAGTTCCAGCAGATCGACTCCCAGCTGTACTCGGAAAAGTTCGCCGCAGCGATCCAGTCGAGCGGCGAAGTCTGCGTCGTGCGCGTAGAAATCGGCCGCCATCCCCGGATATTGGGCCCCTTGACCGGGGAAGACGAAGGCGACCTTGGCGCGCTTGTCTGCAGTGATGACGTCGTCGACGCTCAACCGACGAAGCGCGAGTAGTGCACCGTCCCTGCCCGTGGCCGAGACAGCGACGCGGCGCTCCAACCATGTGCGCCCGCGCAGGAGCGAGCTGGCCACGGTTGCCAACGCCAGTTCAGTGTGGGCCTCTAAGTGATCGGCCAGGCTGTTCGCCGCCTCCAAAACCGCCACAGGAGTGCGCCCCGACAGTGCCAGACAGAACGGCGCATCATCGTCGGCGGTGGCCTTGTCGGCTGGCCGCTGAGGGGCCTCCTCGAGCACCAGATGAACATTTGTTCCTCCGATGCCGAAGGACGAGACGCCAGCCCGACGCGGGCCGCCCGAGGTGTCCCACGGGCGAGTGGAGTCGATGATCGTGAACGGACTGCCGACCAGGGACAGCTCGGGATTCGGCTCGGAGAAGTCCAGTGTGGGAACCATTTCCCCGTGCTCGAGCATCAGGACGGTCTTGATGAGGCCCGGAATGCCCGCGGCAGCGTCGAGGTGCCCCACGCTCGACTTCGCAGAGCCGAGTCCGCAGAAGCCCTCGTCGTCGGTGCCCGCTCTGAACGCCTGGGTAAGGGCAGCGACCTCGATGGGGTCGCCCAGACGGGTACCCGTGCCGTGCGCTTCCACGTAGCCGATGCTGCGCGCGTCTACCTCGGCGATATCGAGCGCCTCCATGATCACCGCCTGCTGCCCGGACACGCTGGGGGCGGTGTACCCGACCTTGTCGTCGCCGTCGTTGTTGAGGGCGCTCCCGCGGATCACGGCCCGCACGTGGGTCTGCGCGTCGACCTCTTCCATGCGCCGCAGCACGACGAGACCCACGCCGTTGCCGGGCACCGTACCCGCCGCATCTTTGTCGAACGCGCGGCAGTGCCCGTCGGGGGAAGTGATCGACCCCTCCTGGTAGGGGTATCCGTCTCGAAGTGGGGCGGTGACCGCCGCCGCACCGGCAAGGGCGACGTCGCACTCGCCGTCGAGCAGGCTCTGGCACGCAAAGTGCACTGCGGTGAGCGCGCTGGAGCAGGCGGTTTGCACGGTGACGGCGGGACCGGTCAGGCCCAGCTTGTAGGCGGTGCGGGTGGCGAGAAAGTCCTTGTCGCTGGCCTGGAGTACCTGATACCGACCAAAGGAGTCCAAGAGGTCGTGGTTAGTGAGCAGGTTGTTCAAGAGGTAGGTGTTGGTGCCTGCGGCTCCGAAGACGCCGATGCGACCCTCGAAGCGGCTCGGAACAATCCCCGCGTCCTCAAGCGCCTCCCACGCGCACTCAAGAAAGACTCGCTGCTGAGGGTCGATGACATCGGCCTCACGCGGAGAATACCCGAAGAAGTGCGCGTCGAAGGCGTCGGCACCTGCGAGGTAGCCCTTCACCGGCACAAAGCCCTCGGCGGCGAGGTCCTCGGGGTTCCCTCCGTCGGCAAGCAGCTCGTCCGTGGTGAACCGGGTGAGCCCTGAGCGCCCGTCCCGCAGATTCGTCCAGTACTCGTCGACGGAAGCAGCTCCAGGCAGGTGCGCTGCCATGCCAATGATGGCGATGTGGTGGGACGGGTCAGTGTTCACGGTGGTCCCTCTCAGGAGTGGACTGGCGGCGCTGGGATGCACCACGACGACGATGGGCAAGCTCGCGACGCTTCTCAGCTCGATCGTGAGTCTGCGTCGCGACGGAAGTGGTGGCGGCGGCCCCGCCGGCGAGGTACTGGGCAAGGGAGGAGACGGTGGGGCGCTGGAACAGGTCCACCAGCGAGACCGCGTGACCTTGATCCGCGAGCCTGCGCTGGACCTCTGCCAGCAGGAGGGAGTGACCGCCCCGATCGAAAAAGTTGTCGTCCCGGCCCACGCTGTCCACCCCGAGGACGTCAGCCCAGATCGTGGCGATTGTCACCTCGAACTCGGAGGCAGGGGCGACATAGGCCGTTGCGGTGATCTCGGTCTCCGAGGGCGCTGGCAGACGTCGGCGGTCCACCTTGCCGTTCGCGGTTAGCGGCAAGGCGTCCAAGATCTCGACATAGCGCGGAACCATGTACTCGGGCAGGGCACTCTTCAGCGCCGCGATCACGAGCGCGGCGTCGATCTGAGCATCTCGATGGGGTACCACGTAGGCAACCAGCCGCACGTCATTGGCGGCCCTCCTCCATGGAATGACGACTGCCTCAGCGATTTCGGCCTGCTGGCATAGGTGGTGCTCGATCTCACCGAGTTCCAACCGCTGGCCGCGCAGCTTGATCTGCTGGTCGATTCTGCCGAGGAAGTAGAGCACCCCGTCGTCGTCGAATCGCGCGAGATCGCCGGTACGGTACATCCGAGCGGCAGGGTCCTCACTGAAGGGATCGGGCACGAAGCGTTCTGCAGTGAGCGCGGGGCGGCCGAGATAGCCCTGGGCCACGTTGCGGCCACCAATCCACAGCTCGCCGGTGACGCCAACTGGGACGGGCTGGAGCTGGTCGTCAAGGACGTAGATCGACGTGTTCGAGATTGGCCGGCCGATGGGTGTAGGCCCCACGTCTTCGGCGCTGCACCTCCAGTGCGTGACGTCGATGGATGCTTCCGTCGGTCCATAGAGGTTGTGTAGATCGGCAGAGGATCGTCGGCACCACTCCTGCCGTAGGTCTGCGGGGAGGGCCTCTCCGCTGCATACCACATGCTTCAGAGAGCTGAGCTCCTCCACCCGCTGACTCATCATGGCGCGCAGCATCGAGGGAACGAAGTGGATTGTAGTGACCCCCCATCGCTGGATGGTAGCGGCCAAGGCTGCGGGATCGCGATGGGCATCCGGCTCGGCGACGACCAGATGCGCCCCGGTCATGAAAGGCCAGAACAGTTCCCAGACCGACACGTCGAATGTGATGGGAGTCTTGTGCAGCACGACCTCGCCAGCACCGATGCGGAACTGCTGCTGCATCCACTCCAGGCGATTTCGAAGTCCGGCATGAACATTGACAACACCCTTGGGACGGCCCGTCGAGCCAGAGGTGTAGATCACGTAGACCGGGTCCTCACCCGAGACGGGAGTGCGGACCCGGGTGGGTCCAGGCAGCTGCGCCAGGAGCTGGCCAGCGTCCACCGTCCAAAACTCCACCGGGTGGCCACAAAAGGACTCGAGGAGGGCATCGTGGGTGATGACGAGGTCCATCCCAGCGTCCTCGAGTATCTCGGAGACGCGCGTCCGTGGATAGTCCGGATCGATCGGGACGTAGGCTCCGCCAGCTCGGACAACCGCCAGAACGGCGACCAGCAGCTCCACCGAGCGCGGTAGCGCGACGCCCACCAGGGAGCCGGGACCCACGCCGCGGCCGACCAGTCGTTGCGCCAGCACCTCGGTGGCCCTGTCGAGCTCGGCATAAGTGAGGGTGGTAGCCCCGAAGGTGAGCGCCGGTGCGTCCGGGGTGGCCCGGGCCTGTGCGTGGAACTGCTCGTGGACCCAACCATGACTTACCGGCCAGGTTTCTTTGGTGTTATTGAAACCGGTCAGGATCCTGTTGCGCTCCGACTCGCTCAGTAGCGGCACCGCTCCCACGGCCTGCTGGTCGTCGGCCGCGACGCTCGCGATGGTCTGGGACAGGGCACTGGCGAGACGCGCGATGGCCTCAGGGGAGTACGCGCCGCAGTCATACTCCAGGTATCCGGTCAGCGCGCCGCCGTCGTGGAAGGCCTGCAGCTCCACGTCGAAGCGAGCGCCTTCGTTGACGAGCTCGATCCGATGGGCAGGGGCTCCGAACAGCTCGGGCATCACGGGCTCAGGACCGTAGGTCAGACTGACCTGACACAGCGCCTGGCGGCTCAGATCGCGCTCCAGTCCGAGCATGCCCACGACCAGGTCGAAGGGCACGTCAGCGTGGGCGTGCGCACCCACGCAGGCATCCCGAACCTGGCCGACGAGCTCGGCAAACGTGGCCTCGGGATATAGATGAACAGGGATAGGAACGACGTTGATAAAGTAGCCGAGCACGTCCTGAAGCTCTGGCCGGCTGCGGACTGAGCTCGGGGCGGCGATGGCGAAGTCACGCTGCCGCGAAAGCCGTCCCATGACCAAGGCGTAGGCAGCCAGCAGAGTCATGTAGGTGGTCCCGCCGTGTGCTCGGCCCGCAGCAGAAAGGGCGTCCATGACGTCCGCGGGGATAGTGATGGGGTGTTGAGCGCCGCGAAGCCTGGCGACCTGAGGACGGACTCGATCGGTCGGCAGTTCAAGGACGGGGTCGACCCCCTTCAGGGCCTCACGCCACCAGTCCAGCTGGTCCTGCCAGGCTTCACCCTCTCGCTGCTTCTGCTGCCACACAGCGAAGTCGCCGTAGTGCACGCTGGAATGGCTCTGCACGTCGAGGCCGTCCCGCAACGCGAGGTAAGTGTCCGATAACCGCGAGACCAGAAGCCTGGCCGAGATGCGGTCGACGAGGAGGTGGTGCCCGGCGAACACCAGGACGGTGCGGCGTTCCGAGCGGGCCAGACCGACGCGAAAGGGGACGGCCGAATCGATGTCAGGCGGGGGTTGGCCGAGCAGGCTGTCCGCGAGCCGAGCAACCTTGGCTGTCGTCGCCTCACCGTCGAGCTCGAGAATCTGCAGGGTCGTCTTGGCGTCACGGTGGATGATCTGGACTGGGCGCGCCGGATCTTGCCCGAAGGTTGTGCGGAGCACTTCTTCGTCTGCAGTCACGCGATCCAGCGCCTCCTGTATAAGGCGCTCGTCGACGACCGCGTCGAGGACGATCGCGGTCACCCCCCAGTAGGCACGGCTGCGGGGATGTAGTTGCTCCATGAACCACATGCCTTCTTGCGAGACCGCCAGAGGCAGCCGCTTGGTGGCAGGAGTTTGCTCCTGGAGCAGCTGCTCGAGACGGCGCCGTTGCTCAGGGCTCAGCCTCGCGAGCCGCTCGTTCAGATCGGTCATGCGTTGGCTTCCGGTGTCGGAGACTGTCCCTCGTTCTCCACCTGAGCGAGCAGTTCAGTCAGCAGGTCCTCGTCGACGGACGTCAGCGGGCTGATCTCTGGCTCGTCAGGGACGGGTCCCGCTGCGCGCTCCGTGTCAACCTGCACAACCAGCGAGCTTGCGATGTCCTCTAGCGTCGTCCCGCGGAGGAACTCGGTCATGTCGATCTCCACACCGAGGTTGGAGGAGATCTCATTGCGCAGCTCGATCGCCATGAGCGAGTCGAGGCCCAGGAAGGTCAGCGGGACATCGACGGGTATCGCAGAGGAGAAGCCCAAGGAATGCCGCAGACGCATCTTTAAGCTGTCCAGCAGCTTGTCCCTCCTGAGGTCCTCGGGGCTGTCGAGTAGTTCCTGCCGCATGATGATCTGCTGTCCAGCCGTGCCCTGGAGCGGCCCCTGCATGAGGGGGTCTGCGGCGGACCGATCTGCGACCGCCGGTTCCGGCGAGGAACGCGGCTGATCTGGCTGCGCAGTCAGCCGGCGACGGCCCAGTTCGATGCGGTCGAAAGGATATGTCGGGGCTGGCACCTTGCGGGCACCGCTGCCGTCGAAGACTCCTTCCCAGCGAGGATCGTGGCCGTGCACGAACAGGCGAGCGACGGCGGCGAGTATGGCCTCGTCTTCGGGGCGACGCCGTCGCAACGACGGGACCATGAGTGGCTTAGCCTCGGCATCCAGCGAGTCGAGCGCCATGCCGAGGGCGTCGGCCCCGGGCCCGATCTCGACGAAGGTGCCGCAACCGATGGTTGCCAGGGTCTTCACCCCGTCCGCGAAGCGCACTGCCTCGCGAGTCTGGGTCGCCAGGTAGCCAGAAGGAAGGGCAGTCCCCGACGCGAGGATGCTGCCGGTCGCGCCCAGGACGAGTGGCAGCCGCGTGGGCTGCAGATCGTGTGACGCCTGGAGGGCGGCGAGCGCGGGTAGAACTGGCTCCACCAGCGGGCTGTGTCCAGCGCGGTCGGAATCGATCTGCATCACATGCATCCCCTGGGCCTCGCAACGCTGACGGGCTTCCTCAACGGCTTGTGCGGTGCCGGACAGCGTGATGTTGGCTGGACCGTTGACACCAGCCACCGAGATCTCTCCAGTCGGCAGGTCGGCGATGATCTCTTGCAGTGTCTCCAGGGCAGCGTTCACACCGATCATCGCTCCACCTGGTGGCAGCTCGGCCATCAGGGCTGCTCGGCGCACGACCAGCTCGAAGCCAGAATCTGGAGAAATGACGCCAGCGGTTGCCATCGCGGCGTACTCGCCCACACTGTGCCCCAGAACCGCGTCGGGGATGATCCCCCACGACTGCCAGGTCGCTGCGAGTGACATCTGGAGCGCATAGAGGGCGGGGGACGCGAACTGAGGCTCGCCCAGACGGGAGTGATCGTTCTGGGGCCACATGATCTGCGTGAGCGAGACCCCGGCCAGATCGCGCATCATCGCATCGAAGGTATTCATGTGCTCGGCGAAGACCGGGCTCGCAGCGGCCAGTGCACTTCCCATGCCTGCGTAGTGAGCGCCGGTTCCAGGAAAGAGGAAGGCCACGGCTCGGGGACGCGCCACCGAAGTCGCCTGCCACACTGCGGGCGAACTGGCCCTGCCGCGAATCACGTCGTCGAGGAGCTGGGCCGCCTCGTCGTTAGTCCTGGCAAGTACCACGGTACGCTGTTCCCAGGGCGTGCGCGATGAAGCAGTGAATGCAAAATCGGTGTAGGAAGCCGATCCCTCTCTCAGCTGGTCCTGGAAGCGGCGCGCGAGTTTGCGGAGCGCCTTCGGCGTCCGGGCGGTTACAGCAAACAGGCGTGGACGCGCCAGGTCCTCCTGGCCAGCGCTCGCTCGAGGAGCAGGTGCTTCCAGGATCAGGTGAGCGTTCGTTCCGTTCAGCCCGAATGAGCTGACTGCGGCGATCCGACGGCTGGCTGCTGCGGGCCACGGGATGAGCTCGTTCGGGATCTGCATGGAGGTACCCTCGAGCGGCAGCAGCGGACTCGCCTTGCGCTGGCCACGGTTGGGCGGGATCGCGCCGCGCTGAAGACAGAGCACCGCCTTGATGAGGCCGGCCATACCAGCGGCAGCCTCCGCGTGCCCCAAATTCGTCTTGACTGCACCGAGGTACAGGGGCAGGCCCGAGGTCCGGCCATACACCTGTCGCAGCGCCTCGACCTCGATCGGGTCACCCACCACGGTGCCGGTGCCATGTGTCTCAATCAGCGCGACGTCGTTCGGATCGACACCGCTGCAGCGGAGTGCCTCGTGCATCACGGCTGCCTGCATCGCCCCATTGGGTGCGGTGAGACCGGCGCTGCGGCCGTCGTGGTTGACGCCGGAACCCCGCACGACGGCCAGGATGTTGTCTCCGGCCTGCTCCGCGTCTTCGAGCCGCTTCAGGACAAGGACACCGACGCCCTCGCTGCGCACGAATCCGTCCGCGTCCGCGGCGAAACTCTTGGTCTCTCCGTCGGAGGCGAAGGACTGGCTCAACTGCGAGAGGGTAATATCGCCCACGGGAGTGAGCATGGTGCTGGCTGCGCCACAGATGACCATGTCAGCCTCTCGCCTTCGAAGCCAACCGCAGGCTTCGTGCACGCTGACCAGCGAAGAAGCGCAGGCTGCATCGAGAACCATGCAGGGTCCGTGCAGGTCAAGAAGGTAGGACAGGCGTCCAGCGCCGATGCTGTGCGCGGATCCGATGCCGGTGTAGGCATTGATCGACATGATGTCGCCCACCGCCAGGCCTGCATGATCAGCACCTGACAGCGTTGCGCAGACGCCGGTTTGGGACCCCGCCAGGGACTGCATCGTGCAGCCAGCCAGTTCCAGCGCCTCCCAGGACGTCTCAAGGAAGAGCCGGTGCTGGGGATCCATGGCTTCGGCCTCTCGGCGAGAGATCCCGAAGAACTCGTGGTCGAAGATGTCGACGTCATCGAGGAAACCGCCGAATCGACTCGCGGTCTTGCCGGGGAGCTGGGGTGTCGACGAGTAGAACTGCTCCAGGTCCCAGCGGTCTTCAGGCACTTCGTCGATGACCGTCTGGCCGGCCACCATCAGATCCCAGAGGTCTTGAGGGGTCCGCACTCCGCCAGGGAAGCGGCATGCCATCCCGACGACTGCGACTGGACCGCTTTGGAGGTTCTGCAGACGAGCCTTCAGCTCGGTGTGGCTCTGCATGACCGCCTCGAGGGTTCGTTGGAGACGATCCACATGAACGTCAGTCACCGTGTGTGCCCCCCTGCGAGAGCGAGTTGAGGAAGGCCTCGAACTCGGAGTCCGACATGGTCAGGAGGTCATCGACCGCGACGTCTTCTGGCACCGGAATCGGCTCGGTCAGACTCAGGTGGTGAGACTCGTTTGGCTCCTGCGCAGAAAGCAGGTAGCCCGTCAGTGCCTCGAGGGTCGGGTACTGCCAGCAGATCGTGGCCGGCAGCTGTCTTCCCGTGATCTCCTCGACCCTTGAGCGCACGCGCAACATCTGCTGCGAGGTCATCCCCAGCTGCATGAGGGAGATATCGACCGCGATCTGTTCAGCTGGGGTCCCGATGATCTCAGCCACGGCGCCGGTCAGTGCCGACAGGAGTTCGTTCTTCGCCAGCAGGTCGTTGGCGTCCCGAGCTGGCGGAGCGAGAGGCAACGTACCAGGGTCATTCGCTTCTACCGCGCACATGTGACGGGCCCCCCGCAACGGAGATGCGGCAACGATTCGGACACGACAGCAAGAGACATTGAACGGCCTCCTCCCGACTGGGTTTGGATGGGGTGTGCTCGTGCACCAACGCGACGCACCAACTGCCACCCGCAACGCGAGTGTATGATGTCACGAAGGGAAATCCCATAGCGTCTTGGCAATTCCTGTGGTCCCGGGCCGGGGTGTTCAAGGCTCTGAGGTGGGCCATCGTGGGACCGGATCGCCAAGAACCCTGGCCCTGAGCGTCGAGAGCGAGCCGGGCTGGGCACTCCCCCCGGTTCAGGACGTTCTTCTGCAACAGCGCGAAGAACGACTCCATCGCCGCGTTGTCACCGGCATTATCCGGCTAATCAGGGCTGGTCGGGGCCTGTTTCAGCGCTGTGTTCAGGCGATGTGGTCGATGAGGGTGTTGAGGCGGTTGATCAGGCGGAGGTGGCGTTCGGTTTCGGGGTCCCATCCGCGTTGTTGGGTGTCGTCGGCGAGGGCTCTGGCGTCGTCTCGTTGGGCTTGGAGGACGGGTAGGTAGGTGCGGGTGGTGTGGAAGCTGGTGCAGTGCTCGCAGATGTTGGCGTAGCTGCAGGCTCCTTGGGCTGGTGCGCGTAGGCAGTAGCCGCCGGCCAGGGCGGTCTTGATGGTGGGGGTGGTGCGCCAGTCGACGCCGTCGTCGAGGTCGTCGCTAGCGGTTGGGGGCATGGCGCCGATGTGTTGTTTGGCCAGGTCGAGGGCCCGTTCGTATTCGTCACGGACAGTGGAGTCGAACAGGCGCCCGTAGCGCAGGCTCATCTCGGCCGAGGAGTGCCCGAGGATGACCATGAGTGCTTGGAGCGAGACGCCGGCGTTGACCAGGGCGGTGGCGTAGGTGTGACGCAGCTGGTGTGGGGTGACGTGCCCGATCTGGGCGGTTTGGGTGGCGTGGTTGAGGACGTGGCGCAGCAGGTAGAGGCGCGACCTGGTGCTGCTCGCACCAGGCGCACCACTCGGACCAGTCGGTGCGGTACCCGCGCAACGTCGACGGCGCCCGCGACGCGGCCGCATAGCGGGCTTCCGACTCCGACAGCGGCAACTCTTCCTGGGTGACGTCGAGCACCTCGCGCGGGTCCAGGGCGCGCCAGTCCAACGGCGCAACAGCCGCCGAATCGGTCACGGCCGCCCCTGTTGTGCGCTGAGGGGGACGCCTCCGAGAGTGAACAGGGCGTGTTCGATGGCGTGCGGGGTGGTGTTGAGCTGTGCGGCGGCTTGATGGGCGAGGTCGAGATAGGTGGCGTAGTGGCGGTGTGACCCCAGCCCCGGCAGTCGCAGGGCGCGTTGGACGCGTTGGTCGAGGATCAACGCCCACGGCCGGCCTGCCACCGGGGGGGTCGGGAATGGTGGGGTAGTCACAGAAGTACAGCCACTTGGAGAAGAACGCCGGGCCCAGATGCGGCACGTGGTGGGCCCCTCGGGGCAGCATCCACCAGTAGGCAGCCACCGGTCTGCCTCAGCACTTCCATGAGGACGACGAGGCCCGCGTGCTGATCGTCGCGGACAAGTATCAGACCGGCTACGACGAGCCGCTGGTGTGCGCCATGTACGTCGACAAGAAGTTGTCTGGCATTGCGGCTGTGCAGACCCTGTCACGGTTGAACCGCACGGCACCAGACAAGCCGCTGCCCATCGTGCTGGACTTCGTGAACGACCCAGCCGTGATCCAGAAGGCGTTCGCCGACTACTACACCGATGCATACATCGCCCAGGAGACCGACCCGAACGCCCTGTACACGTTGGCCGACCGGCTCGACCTGGCTGGCTTCTACACCGAGCAGCAGATGCATGACATCGCCGAGACCTACCTCTCGGCCAGCGATGGTGAGTCGCTCCAGCCTGAGCTGGCCAAGGTCGTCAACAAGTGGAAGGTGGCCCTGGACAACGCCAAGCTCAAGGCTGACCGTGACAAGGTATTGGCCTTCCGCTCGGATGCGCGTGCCTATCGCCACGCCTGGGACTTCCTGTCGCAGATCGTCGAATACCAGCCTGCTCCCCCCGGCCACGTCGCCCGGTTCATCTCGTCGCTGGCCGAGGCCGGGGCGAAGCGCGGCACCATCGGCCGCAAACTGTCCGCGCTGCGCTACGTCCACCGCCTCGTCGGCCTGGACGACCCCACCAGCTCCGCCCGGGTCGCGATGGTGTGGGAAGGGATCCAACGTGACATCGCCCGAACCGGCGGCCGCCAGGCCCAGGTCGACCAGGCCCCACCGCTTATGCCGCCCATGCTGTGGGACGTCCTCGACGCCTGCCCAACCCTCACCACCTGGACCACCCGCGACAACGAAACCTCCCTGGTTGGCGCCCGCGACCGCTGCCTGCTCCTGGTCGGCTTCTTCGGCGCGCTGCGCCGCTCCGAGCTGGCCGCCCTGCAGGTCGAGTGGCTCCACGACGACGCTCGCGGCCTGGTGATCGAGCTGCCCTTCTCCAAGACCAACCAGACCGGCACCCGCGACGACCTGGTGGCACTGCCCCGCCTGGCCAACCCCGAGCGCTGCCCCGTGCGCGCAGTCGAGACCTGGTGCCAGCTCGCCGGCATCACCACCGGGCCCCTGCTGCGGCGGGTCACCAAGGGCAATACCCCCGGCACGTACCTCTCGGACAGCGGCGTCAACCGAGTCGTTGTCGATGCCGTGCGCCGCGCAGGGCTCTCCCCCACCGGCCAGCCCGTCGACCTGGACAACGCCGGTGCCACCGCCCTCGCGCGGCGGGTGCCGTACTCCGCGCACTCCCTGCGCGCCGGGTTCGTCACCTACGCCCACAGCCGCGGCGCCACCGCATCCCAGATCGCGCACCAGACCCGCCACCAATCGCTGGCCTCCGTGCGGACCTACACCCGTCTATCGAGCGTGTGGGACGACAACGCCGTCACCGCGCTGGGGCTTTAGCTCGCAGGTGCCGAGAATGCTGAATGAGGGGCGTCAGCCCTGTGCGACACACCCGTGACGACGTGCAACCACCGGGCGCATAGGCAAGACTGCCCGGCATGGCTACCCGGGAAACCATCCACGACGTCGTCAAGCTGTTCCGGCAGGCTCCCACCACAGTTGAACGGGGCACGAAGTTCGAGAACCTGATGTTGGCCTACTTTCGCACTGACCCCGTGCTGGCTGCGCAGTACGACGAGGTGTGCACCTGGCCGCAGTGGTCACACAACGAGTCCACCCATGACTCGGGCATCGATCTGGTCGCCCGCAACCGCGAGACCGGCACCTGGACCGCGATCCAGTGCAAGTTCTACGACCCAAAGCACTCACTACAGAAGAGCGACATCGACTCCTTCTTCACCGCGTCGGGCAAGTCGTGGGACGGCATCAGCTTCGACAACCGCATCATCATCTCCACCACCGACCGGTGGTCCCACCACGCCGAGACCGCGCTGATCAACCAGTCCGTACCGGTGCAGCGCATCGGCCTAACTGACATTGCCGAGTCGCCCATCGACTGGATGCAGCACGGCCGCGGCTCACTGGAGTTCGAGCCGCGCAAGGCAGTCCGCTATGGGCTGCGGCCGCACCAGAAGGAAGCGATAGGCAAGATCCAGGAAGGCTTCCAGACCCACGACCGGGGCAAGTGGATCAGCGCCTGCGGCACGGGCAAGACCTTCACCAGCCTGAAACTGGCCGAACAGCGAGCCGCGGACAACGGCGGCCACCTCAAGGTGCTCTTCCTGGCACCGTCGATCTCGCTGGTGTCGCAGACCCTGCGGGAGTGGATGGCCCAGTCCCAAACAGACATCCGCCCGTTCGTGGTGTGCTCCGACACGAAGGCCTCGAAGCAGGCCGAAGACATCTCCGTCCATGACATCCCGGTGCCCACCACCGACTCTGCCCGACTGGCCGAGCAGATGGCCGTCGGCGGACGGCGTGGCAAGCAGATGACGGTGGTCTTCTCCACCTACCAGTCCATCGACGTGGTGGCCCGGGCCCAAAAGGGGCTCTTCACAGATGAGGGTGTAGGCCGGTGGTCGCCGAGGGGCTGGTGACAGGGATCGAGGTCCCCTGATGATGGAATTTCTCACGCTCGCCATCCAGAAGACCTCGACATGGACCACGCTACCTTCACCGCGCCTGACGTGACCACGTTCTGCCGCATCGACGACCTCGGCCTGGCCGTGACCGGGCAACACGTCACCCCTGCCAAGGCGGTGCTAGCCTGCCGGCCGGTCCAGCCGGATGACTGGTGTCATCGTTGCGGCTGCCACGGAACACCACGTGACAGCGTCGTCCGTGAACTTGCGCATGTCCCGTTCGGGTGGCGCCCCACCACCCTCCACGTTCGCCTGCGCCGCTACCACTGCACCGAATGCGGCCACGTGTGGCGCCAGAACATCACCGGCGCGGCGCAGCCGCGCTCCTGCTTGTCGAACGGCGCGTTGCGGTGGGCGCTGGAAGCGCTGGTGGTCAACCACCTGTCCATGACCCGCATCGCGGCCGCACTGGGAGTCGCGTGGAACACCGCCAATGATGCTGTCCTGGCTGAAGGCCAACGACTCCTCATCGACAAGCCCGGCCGACTCGACAAGGTGACGGTCGTCGGTGTTGATGAGCACGTGGTGCGCCACGAGGCGCTGTTGTATCGGATGGAGGTGGGAGACCTGCATTGGTTGGCCGTCGTAGCGGCCAAGTGAAGCTGACGGCAGCCTGTCCTGGGGGAACGCCTGGGGTGGGTGGGAGCAGCCGTGACAAAGTCAGGACGGTCCAGTACTACCGGATGGGCCGTGTCTGGTGAGCAAGACGGGAAGGTGTACGAGAGGAACCGGTGTCGTAAAGCCTCTTGATCGTCGCCCAGCTCTAACCCGGTGGATCTGGGCTGGTTAGCGGTGCGTAACCGCTTGTCGGGGCCGTCGTTGACGGTCGTGGCGGGTGGGGAACTGTCGGAACGGTGGTATGTGTCGGGTCCGGCAGGTCGTGGTGAAGGTCTACGGCGTAGCCACGACGATGCCGCAGGGGTAAAGCCGGACACCTCGCCTGTCGACCGAACAACAGCGAACGTGGGAACCATCCGCATCGCGCTCCCCATGTCTGGGGATAGGTGCGTTGCCAGCCGAAGGGTGCGGGTGGGGCGGAGCCGTCGTAGTACTCCGAGGCCGGGAAAGCCGGTCACATGGGGAAGGGCGGCAGTGAGAGAAAGCAGAGGAAGGTGAATGTAATGTCCGAAGACGCGCCGGTGAATGTCGGCGCCGCCGGGTGGCCCAGCGATGCTCGGTCCTATCTGGCGGTACGGAGGATGCAGACCAAGCTGCATGGTTGGGCGGTCACCGATCGTGGTCGCCGGTTCGATGACCTGTGGAACCTTGTGTGTGATCCGGCGTTCTTGACGATGGCGTGGGAACGCGTCGCCGGGAACAAGGGATCCAAGACTCCCGGGGTGGACCGTGTCACCGTGGCACGGATCAGTTCCGGGGTCGGGGTGGAGGAGTTCCTGCGTGACCTTCGGGCCCAGTTGAGGGCTGGAGAGTTCAGGCCGGTGCCGGTGCGGCAGGTGATGATCCCCAAGGCCAGCGGAAAGCTGCGCAAGTTGGGCATCCCGACCGTGACCGACCGGGTGGTGCAGGCTGCTTTGAAGCTGGTGCTGGAACCCATTTTCGAGGCCGACTTCAAGTCGTGCTCTTATGGGTTCAGACCTAACCGGCGCGCGCAGGACGCGGTCGCCGAGATCCACCACTTCGCGAGCAAATCGTATGAGTGGGTGCTGGAGGCCGACATTGAGGCGTGTTTCGACATGATCGACCACACCGCCTTGATGGACCGGCTCCGGTGCAGGATCGGTGACAAGCGGGTGCTCGCGCTGGTCAAGGCGTTCCTGAAAGCGGGAGTGCTCACCACGGTGGGCACGACCGAGGGGACGATCACCGGCACCCCACAGGGCGGGATCTTGTCCCCGCTGCTGGCCAACATTGCCCTATCAGTCCTCGATGACGAGTTCGCTCGCCGCTGGGACCATGAGATGGGCACGGCCGGAAAGCGGGCCTGGCGCCGTGACCACGGCAAAGCGTCTTATCGGCTGATCCGTTACGCCGATGACTTCGTCATCGTCGTGAAGGGTCAGCAGGAACACGCCGAGCAGTTGCGTCACGAGGTGGCAGACGTGCTGGCCCCGATGGGGTTGCGTCTGTCTCCGGAGAAGACCCGCGTGGTCCACATCGACCACGGGTTCGACTTCCTCGGTTTCCACATCCGACGGATGCGGAGACGAGGCAGCAACAAGTGGTACGTCTACACCCTGCCCGCGAAGAAGGCGATCGCCTCGATCAGACAGCGGGTGAAGACCATGACCTACAGGAACACCCTGCACCAGGACCCGGGATACCTCATGGACTATCTCGGGCGGGTGCTGCGGGGATGGGCGAACTACTTCCGGTATGCGGTGGCCAAAGCGACCTTCGCCGCGATCGACTCCTACACGTGGGAGCGGATCACGGCATGGCTACGCAAGAAGCACCGCCGACTCGGATGGCCGGAACTCCGCCGCAGGTACTGCCTGCCCGGAACCTGGCGCCTCGCTCACAACGGGAAGAGGTTCACCGGCGCCGCCAGCGTCCCGGTGACCAGGTACCGCTACCGCGGCTACCACATTCCTACCCCCTGGGACCGGCCAGCTGTCACCACCAGCTGAACCAGCCCTCTCTCATGGAGAGCCGGATGCGGTGAGAATCGCACGTCCGGTTCGGCGGGCGGCCTGGGGAAACGGACCGGGAGCAATCCCGACACCGCGCCCCAGGCCGACCCAACTGGCGTCATACCCGACGCGGGGACAAGTACGTCACCGTGGTCATCGACCTGACCCCGGTCAGCACCGGGACCGGGCCGTCGAGACTGTTGGCGATGGTCGAGGGCCGATCCAAGCAGGCCTTCAAGACCTGGCTCGCGGAACAACCCCAGACCTGGCGAGACGGAGTGAAGATCGTGGCGATGGACGGTTTCACCGGCTTCAAGACCGCCGCCACGGAAGAGGTCCCCACGGCGGTGACGGTAATGGATCCGTTCCACGTGATTCGGCTGGCGGGCGACGCCCTCGACACCTGCCGACGTCGCGTCCAGATCTCACTGCACGGCAGCCGAGGCCGCAAACACCACCCGCTCTACCAGGCCAGGAGAACGCTCCACACTGGCGCCAACCTGCTCACTGACAAGCAGCAGACCCGACTCGACGCCCTGTTCGCCGATGACCAGCACATCGAAGTCGAAGCCACCTGGGGTGTCTACCAAGCCATGATCGCCGCCTACCGAACCACCAGCCGCGCCCAAGGCAAGACGGCGATGGCACGGCTCATCGACGCTCTCGGCTCCGCAGTCCCCAGCAGCCTGATCGAGGTAGCCAAGCTCGGCAGGACACTGGCCAAGCGCCGTGATGACATCCTGGCGTTCTTCGACCACCCAGGCTCCAGCAACGGCCCCACGGAAGCCATCAACGGCCGCCTCGAACACCTCCGCGGCACCGCCCTGGGCTTCCGCAACCTCACCCACTACATCGCCAGATCACTGCTCGAAGCAGGCGGATTCAGACCGGATCTACACCCTGGATTGTGAAGAGCCCCTTGAACATGGACGCGCCTTCCCGAACCGACGCGCTAACGCCGGTCCTGATCAGTGAGCTATGGATTCCAGATCTTCCTCGGGAAGGTGCGTCCTTTCACGTCACCGGGCCGAGGACCATCCACAGGTTCTGATCATTGCTCTCAGCCGTGCGGGGAGGGGCGCTCTGAGACAGGGCGTGTCAGATGGTTTGTGTAAGTGGTGGTCTCCCGATCTGAAGGAGATTGACTGTGACCATGACCAAGCAGAGCGAGGGGCCTGAGTCGGAGGCTCGGCAGTTGCGGCGTGAGTTGTTCGACGATCAGATGTTGGATCAGTTGATGGCCGCGACGACCGAGCGGGGTGTCGCGTTGACTGGTGAGGGTGGGTTCTTGCCGGAGATGGTCAAGGCGGTCCTCGAGCGGGGTATGCAGGTCGAGCTGAGCGAGCATCTGGGCTATGACAAGCACGACCCGGCCGGACGAGGGTCTGGCAACTCCCGCAACGGGACCAGCGAGAAGACCATCGCTACCGAGGTCGGCGAGATCACGCTGGACCAGCCCAGGGACCGTAACGCGAGTTTCGCGTCGGTGTTGGTGCCCAAGGGCCAACGCCGTCTGGGCGGGTTGGAAGACATGATCATCAGCCTGTATGCGGGCGGGATGACGATCCGCGACATCCAGCACCACCTCGCGGCGACGTTGGGGACGGAGTTGTCCCACGAGACGATCAGCAAGGTCACCGAGGCCGTCGCCGAGGAGGTCACCGCCTGGCAGGCCCGCCCGTTGAAGGCGTTCTACCCGGTGGTCTACCTCGACGCGCTGGTCATCAAGGTCCGTGACGGCGCGCACGTGGTCAACCGCTCGGCCCACATCGCGGTCGGTGTCGACATCGACGGGATCAAGCACGTGCTGGGCATCTGGGTCCAGGCCGCCGAGGGCGCGAAGTTCTGGGCCGGGGTGTGTGCGAACCTGGCCAACCGTGGCGTGGCCGATGTCCTCATCGTGTGCTGCGACGGCCTGACCGGCCTGCCGGAAGCGATCACGGCGACCTGGCCGCACGCCACGATCCAGACCTGTGTGGTGCACCTGATCCGCTCCTCGATGCGGTTCGTGGCCTACACCGACCGCAAACAGGTCGCCGCCGCGCTGCGCCCGATCTACACCGCCCCCGACCCTGACGCGGCGTTGATGGCCTGGACGGCTTTCGCGGACTCCACCTGGGGCAGGAAGTACCCGGCGACCGTGAAGGCGTGGGAGACGGCGTGGGACCGGTTCATACCGTTCCTGGACTTCGGGCCGGCCACGCGGAAGGTGATCTACACCACCAACGCGATCGAGTCGCTGAACTACCAACTGCGCAAGATCATCAAGAACCGCGGACACTTCCCCAACGACACCGCCGCGGTGAAACTGCTGTGGCTGGCCATCATGAACATCGAGGACAAACGCGCCCGGGAACGCGCCAAGGAAGCCGGCCGACCCAAAGGCCAACCCCGCACCGCCCCCGGCAAACTCGTCGAAGGCCAGAGCGTGACCGGCTGGAAGGCCGCCTTGGCCGAGCTCGCGATGGTCTTCCCCGAACGCTTCAACCCCTACCTGTAATACGAAATTCGAAGACCGTCACTTACACAGACAACTTGACAAGCTCGAAGCCGGGCATCCCCATCTTCTCGGCGGGGGCCGGGGCCAGGACGTAGACCTCGCCGGGGCGTGGGTGGGGGCGGTGGGTGAGCACTCTCGGTGGGCGGCTGTCGGCGGTGTCGATCACCACGGCTCGTAGTGTCTTGGTGGCCGAGGGCCACACGAGGTCTTGGCCGTTGCCGGCGATGGTCCAGATCTCCTCGGGGCGTGGTGGCCAGCGCAGCAGGTGGTCGCACAGGGTCTGGTCGTCGGTCAGGTCGCGTACCGATTCGCGGAAGACGACCTGCAGTTGGGTGCGTTCGTCCTGCGGGGTGCGCAGCCATCGGCCGACGTCTGGTTCGTTGGGGGACCCGGCCGTGGCCAGGTACGCGTCGAAGACGTGACGCGGCAGCACCGCCGTGACGCCCGTGCCTGTGGTCGGGAGCGCGGTGAGCTGGTCGGTCAGGTCACCGGCTGTGGCGGGGTGGTGGCGGGTCAGTGCTGCTGCGATGGTGTGGGCGTCGGAGTAGACGGGATCGGGGTCGGTTCCGGCGAACAGGAGGATGTGGCCGTCGGGACGGGCTCCGATGCGGTTGACGCGGCCCAGGCGTTGGGTGAGGGCCGCGACGGAGGCGATGGGTGTGATGAGCATGTCGGCGTCGAGGTCGGCGCCAACCTCGAGGGTTTGGGTGGCGCAGATGACCACGGGGGTCGCGGTGGCGCGCTGCTGGGGGCTGGCACCGGACAGGTAGGGCGCCAGGGCGTCCATGGCTTGGGTGCGGGCGAGGTCCGGCATGCCGCCCACCAGCAGCAGGACGGCGCGGCCGTCGAGGTCTTTGCGTGCGGTGAGGATCTTCGCGGCGTCACGGGCGGCGGTGGCGGTGTTGAAGAAGCACACGATGCACTGCCGTTCCAAGGCCGTCTTCTTGAGCCAGTCCTTCATCGCCGTCTCGGCCTTGCCGGTGCTCGAGGCCAGCTCGACGGTCATCGCGCGGCGGTGGTGCTGGCGGGTGGCGACGGCGGGGTTTCGTTCAATCTCCGCGGCCCAGTCAAACACGTCGGCCGGGTCCTCGGGGGTGGCGGTCATCGTGACCAGCTGCCGGGCAGGGATCCCGGCCAGGCCCGGCTCCGCGGCGGTTTGGCGGTCCAGGACGGCCAAGGTGGTGTGGAACTGTGCCGCAAGATGGGCCTCGTCCAACACGATCAGACTGTCAGCGCCGACCATCGCGGCGTCGATCGGGCGACGGCCCCGGCTGACGCCATAGCCGCGCCACAACAACCGGGACCCGACCAGGTCGATCGTGCCGACCAGCACCGTCGCGGCCGCCGGGTGACGCGGTCCTTCCGGGCGGCTGTCCATCCCGCCACGAAGGACCCGTACCTCCAGCGGGCCGGCAGCATCCGGGGCCAGACGGTTGAGCACCCGCGCGACTTCCACGACCGGTTCGGGCACCGCCGCCGGGGAGGCCAAGGCGGTGGTGAACATCTCCGCCAAGCCCCGCGCCAGGTCCGCGGTCGCATCGACCACCACGCGCCGGTCGATCACCGACACATACCGCAACGCCACCCGCCGCGGCCCACCCTCGATCGCTTGACGGTCCAGGTCACGGGCCAAGGCCCACACCCACGCCAACACCAACGACGTCTTGCCCATCCCCGTCGGCGCCGCGATCGTCCCCACCGGTACGCCCGCCACCAGCGCAGCCGCGGCACGCGACTGCCACACATACGGCTGATGACCCGTCACCGCCTCAAAGAACTCCCCGAACCCCACAGTCCCCATCGACATGCCCAAGGCCTCCCAATCCGGTATGTCCACAGACTGACAGACCCCACTGACAAAAACCGCCAGGGCCACGAAGCCGTCTCCCTCCCCCGCATGCACGGGGAGCGCTTGGAGGTCGAAACGCGTGCTCACCGCGTGCGGCCCTCTACCCCCACATGCACAGGGAATACGGGCCGTGCAGCACGGTGTCTGCGAAGAGGACGCCTCTACCCCCGCATGCACGGGGAACACAGGCGGCGGTTCAGCTCGGTCTCCAGGGCCGAGCCTCAACCCCCGCATGCACGGGGAACACGTCGGCGTCGGTGTACGGCTCCGACCCGGACCCGCCTCAACCCCCGCATGCACGGGGAACACCTCGGCCAGTCCGTGCTTCGGCCCGCATACAAGCCTCAACCCCCGCATGCACGGGGAACACGCGGAGAACATGCGGAAGAACCGCTCTGGCAAGCCTCAACCCCCGCATGCACGGGGAACACCGGCCATCGAAGGCGCGGAAGCGGGCCACGCGGCCTCAACCCCCGCATGCACGGGGAACACGCAGCCGCTGATGGTGTTCTCGGCCCGAAGCAGCCTCAACCCCCGCATGCACGGGGAACACGACGAGGATCTCGTTGGGTTGTCGATGCCGGAGCCTCAACCCCCGCATGCACGGGGAACACTGGAGCACCACGGCCTACCATCCCGGACGCATGCCTCAACCCCCGCATGCACGGGGAACACACGGTGGCGCCGTGCGTGACCGCCTTGAGCGTGCCTCAACCCCCGCATGTACGGGGAACACCCGCGCACCGCACCACCCTTGGCATACCAGTGGCCTCAACCCCCGCATGCACGGGGAACACCGACGACATCCGCCGCGCCGTCGCGCTGTGCGCGCCTCAACCCCCGCATGCACGGGGAACACGTCTTGAACAGGCTGCCGGTGCGCGGCTTGACCCCTCAACCCCCGCATGCACGGGGAACACACTTCTTGACTAGGCATTTTATACCCTCTGGATTCGTCTCCAACAGTACTCGACGGGCTTGTTGAAGCTCAGCTGAAAGACGATCCAGTACCTGCACGCCAGCTCCTGGTATCCGGGAGCGCGGTGTGGTGGGCGTGGTTGGTGTCAGGCTGTGGTGCGTCTCACTGGTGTGGGGTGCAACGGTGAGCGAGCTCGGTCTTGAGTTCGGCCCAGCGACCCAGACGTCGGCGGATCAGGACTTGACTCGGGGCACCGGGTTGTCCTGCTAGCCAGGTGGTGAGTTTGCGGGCGGTCCATGGGGGTGGTGTTGCGGCCGCGAAAGCGTCGAGCCATCGCCACAGGTCGTCGTCGGTGAAGGTGCGGCTGTGGTCTGGTTTGGGGGGTGGTGTGGTACCCGGCGCTGGCCAGGGCTGCAGTCCAGGACCCGTGTCGGGTGATGATCGTGGATGATGACGGCCATTGCCGGGCGTGGGAGAGCTGGTCGTAGTCGCGGCGCCGGCGACCGCCCTCGGCCAGGAATACGGTCAGGGCGTGGTGGACCTGGTCGTCGCTGAACCGTGGCGTGGGTGCTGGGGGCGGGGTGCTGTGCAGGTCGGCGCGCTCGGCCAAGAGCTGCTTCAGCTTGGTCTCGCTGAGGCCGAGCAGCGCCGCTCCCTGTCCTATTGGGGTGCCGGGGTGCTGGGTGGACCATGCGAGCGCGCGGCGTCGTTTTTGGTCTTCCTGCGCGTGGCGCTGCCGGTCGCGTGCGGCGCGCAGTGCGGGGCGGCCGTGGACGATCTGCGAGATCCTGTTATGGCTCAGCCGGTAGCGGCGCGCGATCTTCTCCGCTGACTCCCCTGCCACCCAGGCAGCGGTGATCTCCGCGTCACGAGCCGCCAGCTCGGCACGGATCCGCTCACGCTCAGCAGGACTACGGGTCATCGTGTCGTGCACGCTACCGGTCCCCCACCCGCCAGACATCGCCACTTCTTCGAGCGAGCGTGGCGTTCGTGCAGGGGGACGGATGATGCCTGACAGTGCCGGGGGTCGAGGCCGGCACCGCCAGGCATCCTGACGCCCCGAACAGCGACCACCCCGTCAGGCGGCCACCTGGGTCGATTGCGGCGCGGATACTCTGCAGGACCACCCACACGACACAATCGAACTAATATTCGAGACCGGGTGAGCATAGCCCGTGCTCCACGGCTGGCACAACACCAGCCGGGAGCGCGGGGTCGTCGCCACGTTAAGCACGCGGCCTTAGCCGTCGGTCGTCTCGGGTCCGTACCTCTAGCCCCCTCACGTCATAGCGACTTGGTTTGGACCGGCGCTTGTGACGAGCTGAGTGCCCCCGGGGTGGGTTCACTCGCTGCGCCCACGAGGGGCCGACCCCTGGCCGGTTGGATGGTTCGCGTCGGCATAACGGAGCAGGTAGTGGCCACGCTGGCGGCGGGTACGCAGGTCGGCCCGCCGGCCGGGGTCAGTGTCGAGTGGGAGCGCCTGGCAGGCCAGCAGCAGAGCGCCGGTGAGGTCCTGTTCGACCTGCCCGGTGGCGTAGTCGGTTTCGGCGGACATGACTACGGGGCGGTGTGGTGTATCAGGGTCCAGACGCTGTAGCAGCACCCGGGCGACGAACTCCAACGGGTCCTCGCCGGCGGCAGCGTGGACGGGTGTGGCGCTGGTGGCGGTGATGAGTTGGGCCAGGGCTGCGGTGAGTCCGATCCGGCCATGGGTGGCGGTGCGGATGAGGTGGTCGAGTTCGTCGAGGTCGACCATCACCTGTCGGGCCATGGGAGGTTCCTTTCGTCGGGCTGGAGCGTTCGTATGTCCGGTGGCGGGGGTCAGTGGTTCGGGGACTGGTGAAAGTTGGGGGCGGGTGTCAGTCCGCGCCAGGCCGCGACGTCGAGGATGGTGGTGAGGGTGATGGGGGTCTGAGTGAGGTGGGTCTGGCGGATGGCGCCGGCGACGGCGTGCTTGATGTCACGGGGAGTGATGTCGGGCAGGGCGTCGAGGACTGCGGTGATGGTCTGCGGGCTCAGGTCGGCGTGCTGGGTGGCTGACATCAGTTCCCACACTTGGCGTAGTCCGTCGCGGTCGGGTCGCTGGTAGTCGATGATCGCTGCGGCGCGCTGCATGACAGCGTCGTCGATGTCGTAGGGCCGGTTCGTGGTCAGGAACAGCAGCCCGTCGAAGTATTCGAGGCGGCGTAGGAACTCGGACACGACGGCGTTCTGGTCCAGGTCGTTGCCGCGGGCACGCAGGTAGACGTCGCACTCGTCGAGCAGGAGAACCAGGTCGAGGCGGTTCGCGAACTCAAGGAGACGGCCGAGGGCGTCGTCAACACTGGCGGCGGTGGTTCCCAGGTCACGGGAGAGCACTTTGAGCAACGGGCGACCGATGATTTCGGCGTAGATCTCCGCGGTCAGGGTCTTCCCTATTCCGGGCTCGCCTTTGCAGAGGATGACCGAGCCCGCCGACTTGCCCTCCACAACGTCGCAGACCAAGTTCAGGCCTCGGGTGGAGGCCAGGGTGTTGAGCATCCGTCGATGCGTGTCGGGCAGCACGATCTTGGCGGCAGCGTCCTGGTCGTAGGGGTCGTCGTGGAACTCGTGGACGCTGGCCCACTTCCAGTGGACGCCGTCGTTCACCGAGCCCACCCTGCGGGACGGCGCCAGTGGGCTGGCGAGGTCGACGTAGCAGGAGATCGGGTCGACGGGGATCTCGACCCGGCGCAGGTTCCCGTTGGAGGTGCGCGCCACGCCCCCGGCTTTGCGCGGGAGTCCGTCCAGAGCGTTAGGAGCGGTGTCGGAGACGACCCGGCGGGCACCGATCCGGTAGCGCTGGCCACGGCCGTCGACGGCGATCTGCTCACGGCGCGCGTTCAGCTCGGCAAGGAACAGCACCATCTCGCCGGTGGCCGGCACGTAGCCGTGATTGATCATCTGTTCGCTCAGTTCCGTGTCGGGCACCCAGGTGAAGACTGCAGAGCGCATGTGCCGTAGGTGCTGCTCGACGCGCCAGTCGTCGCGCGCAGCGGACGAGATCACTGAGGTCTGCTGCTCGACGCATACCTGTCCGGTGCGTTCGGAGGACTGCAGAACGGGCCGGTGGGCCAGTTCCAAACGGAAGGACGGCTCACGTTCCGGATTGACGTGGACAGGTCGGTGCAGCAGGTATCCGTCGAAGCAGGCCGCGGCAAGGTACGCCTCGGCTGCATCACGCAGCTGTTCGGGATCGTGGGGAGCCTCGATGTCGAGGACCCTCAGCTCAGGGTTGCGCAGCCGCGCTAGGGCGCGAGCTTGCAGCGCTGCCCACGTTGCCTCGTGGGTCGCGAGCTGGTCACAGGCCTCAGCTGCGGCGAGCAACCGTTCCACGTCGTCGTGGGGAACCCAGATCCGGGAGGTGGTGTCCTCCACGGCCAGCTCGGCGAGCATCTGCTCATGGGTCAGGAACGCACGGCAACCGTTGGGAATGAGCATCAGCAAAGTCCTTTCACGATCAGGGGCTAGGGGGTACCAAGTCAGGCGGCAGTACGGGCCTGGTGACGTGCGATGTTGCGTTCCAGGCTCTCAATGCGCATGCCCAGGTCGCGGGCGATCGCCTCGAGGGGCTCGCCCAGCGCCCGGCGCCAGGCGACCTCGTCGAGGACCCGCCGGGCACCAGACGAGCCCACCCCCTGCGGTGCCACCTTCGGGTCGTCGATCGTCTCGTCGTCCCACGCCATAGGCGGCGCCCAACCCTGACAGCGAGCGTGTGCGACGGCCTTGGGATTCGGGTGGGTCGGGTTCCACATCTGTTCGTAGAGGGTCGCGACCATCGTCCTAGTCCTCACCGTGACCTGGGCATCGGCACCGTGGATCAACCGGCCGAAGTTGCTCTCGAGCATGCCCAGTCGATTCGCGAGTTCGGCCTGGGTGGTGCCAGCCGCTACCAGCGCCTGCAACCGGCGCACCGTCCCGGTCGCATCCACCAGCGCACCATCGGCCAGGACCAGCTCGACGGCCATTACCCGTTCCGCGACTTCGCGGCGCATCCGCTGGGTCGGTGGCTCGCGACGGCCATCGCGCAGCAACCGGTTGCGGCCGTACAGCAGGTTGGTCATCGTCGAGGTGCTCACACCCGCAGCCTTAGTGATCGTCTTCCACCCCATGCCCTGGGCCATCAGCTGGCGCACGTGCTCGCGCACCGGTGCCGCGTCGACCAGCGACGATTCCACCCCGTACAGGCGACGCCGTGACCAGTCAGCCTGCGCCACCCGGTTTGCCTCACGGCACGGCACACACGGGCAGCCGGCCACGTAGGTCGAGCGCTTCCCGTGGACGGCATCAGAGCGGGTCTGGACGGTCATCAGCATCTCCTCGTCGTACGGCGGGATGGTGAGGCCCGCGAGTGGCTCCCACGCTAGAGCGACGATGCAGCGGGACGCGTCCCCACAGGCCTTGCGAACACCTGACCCTCTACAACGCCACGAACCGCGCAAGCGGTGACCACCCACCCACACGAACCCCTGGAATTCCACCTCGGACACATCACTCGATAAGCCGCGGCGCGTGCTCTTCCGCGACGAGAACAGACAGACGACGCATCTACTCCGCAGCAGCCTGGTCGTGTACCGTCTCGACCGCCTGCGGTCCCAGAGCATCCGGGAGCGCATCGCCCAGGGTTCCCTCGGTCACGGGACCCTCGACGAGGGCGGAACTGGAGTCGCGCTGGAGCTGCTCGGCGACGGCGGGCTCCTCAATCACGTCGTCGTCGGTCTCCTCGAAGGGGAGCTCCTGCTCTTGGACGCCGAAGTGGGTGGGCTTGGCGTCGATCATGTTGTAGAACGTCGACCGGGAGATCTGCACCAGAGCCAGCAGGTCGGAGCGTGATGTGTCGCGCACCTACCCATCGGCACGCCAGATCGCCTCGTTCACCAAGGCCCGGTCGACCTCGTGCCGCCACGTGGCGAGTTTCAACTGCCTCGCTCGGCGCAGCAACTACGCATGTGTCGGGTGCTGCAGGCTCAACGCGAGGCGCTTGCGCCACGCCTTGGGCTCCTTCGCGTCTGACCAAGTGAACGCGGACAGGCCCGTGGCGGTACGCGCCGTGTCCAGCTTTCCGAGCAGGCTGGCGCTCTTTAGAACGGCGACGTGGTCTCCAGCGATAGTGACGCCGTCAGGACGGTTGTGGGGGCTCGCCGTAAACGTCTTGCTGGGTAGAACGTCACCGACCTGGGTGGGCCGGCAGACAGCGCGCGCGACTTGATCCGTTCGCGGAACAGGTCGTCTGGGTCTGTGGTGCCATCCACCACCGACTGCTCCTTGCGTTCACGACAGCTCCTGACGTGTTCGGGGTGTGGGGACTGCTGGGCTGGCCTACGCCTGGGGTCTGGGTGCGGGGATGGTGTCGAGGTCGATGTCCAGGTCACGGCCGCGGAAGCGCTTGTGGCTGACCTGTTGACCGATGGCCCAACGGTCGATCGGGTGGCCCAGGCGCTCCGTGAAGATGGAGATGTCGGTCGCCAAGTCGGCAGGGCCTCCGCCGACATAGCCGAGTTCCACTGTCGGATTTCGCTCTCGCGTGGCAGAAGTCCCACGATCTCGCCGTGTCGCACGACGAACACCGGGCAGTCGCCCTGGTCGTCGTCGGCGACGATGTGGGTCTCGGGCGCGAGGTTGCTGCCGGGATAGCGGGTGGGCCACCAGACAGCCAGGCCGTTCAGGTGTGATCGGTCGATCTCGTCGAAAGGGTACTTCAGCACCAAGTTGCCGAAGCGGTCGCGCCCATAGGTGCCCGCGACGTGGCCGTCGCGGCGCCTGCCCCAAGCCAGGGCGTTGCGGTGGTGCTGCTCGACCTTGTCGGTCACTCGCACCCCGGGCCGTTCCCAGGTGATGGTGCGCAGGTAGTCCTCCATCCAGGGCCCTCCGTCGCGCTCGAGGTCGAAGTGCCGAAGGTAGCCAGTGGGCAGCCAAGTGGTATCTAAGGCCCGATCGGAGTCGATGAGGACCAGCACGCTGGCCTGGTCTGCGATGGCCGTCTGCAGGGGCTGATCGAGCAGTTCGTTGGGTTCGGCGGCATGTTCGTCGACCAGAACGCAGGCACCCGCGGCGAAGTGGTCGTCGCGGGTGCCTGGTGTTGGTGGTGTCAGTGGGCGGCCTGGTAGGCGTCGCGGATCTCTCGGGAGATGCGGCCGCGGGGGCTGACCGGCAGGCCTTTCTCGAGGGCCCATGTTCGGATCACACCGTTGTCGCCGCCCGCCTTGACCTTCTTCGTGTTGCGACGGCCTCCGACTCGGCGACCCGCAGCGATCCACGGCTGCAGCTCGCTGCGCAGCTGCTCCACGTGTACGTCCGACAGGTCGATCTCGTAGGTGACGCCGTCGATCGCAAAGGCCACCGTTTCTGAGGCCACCGAACCGTCGAGGTCGTCTTCCAGAATCACCTGAACACGCTTCGCCATGAGGATCCTTCCAACTGGTTCGACAATAACATTCCTTATTATTTGTCGACGACACTAGGCTGCGCAACCCATTCACACGAGCTCGTCACGCGAACCAATGCTACGCATTCCAGAAACCGGGATCTTCGACCCCTCCTTGGGAAATTCAGATTCATCAATGCTCTCCAGCTTCCCATCCGTCTGTCGCTTCCACATCTTTCCACGGCGATCCGTGAAGGAGACGGGGAGGACAACGTCACGGCTCCCACTCGTGAAGCCAGGGACGGCTTCGGTGTACCAGACACCTGGCGGGACCGATCGGATGTAGACCAGCTCCTTTTTCGCACTCTCGAAGCTCTGCCCGCGGTTGTCCCTGCAGAAGGTGGTAACCGTCACGTTGAAGATCGCTTGCTGCGAGCTGTTGTGGATCACGATTCCCTGCTGAAGATCGGCAGGGTCATTCTCGGTGTCCCAGAAGTGCACCTTCGCAATCCAGGCCGTGATGAGCTCCGCCTGGGCCTGTTCCTCTTTACGTGCTTGCTCATCCTTTTCAACCTTTTCCCGATGACGGCGCTTTCTCTCCTCAGCTTCCCGCACAAGGCGATCCCTGCGTAGCTGCCAAAGTGCGACCACAACGGCCAGCACCGTTCCGATAGCGCCCGCCCAGGTTCCCCAATCTCCCCAAGGTCGAGCTGCCCACCACTGCCAGTCCATAGTCATAGACCGATTCCTTTCCTCTGACTGGCTGGGATTCTCGCAGCTCACTGAGCCGCCCCGCATGGGGTGCCACGCCGGTGGCGCCCTGGGTGTCGGGGTGCTCCCGGCGGGTGTCAGCGGGTGGGGGTGGTGGTGATGATGTCGAGCAGGCTTGCGTGGAGTTGTGCCTCGGTGGTGGTGGCGGTGTTGAGGATGCCGGGGGTGGCGGTGTCGGTGACGACGGTGAGGTGGGCGCGGTGTCGCGAGAGCATGACGCAGGCGCGGCCAAGGTCGGTGCCGAAGGTGGTGGGGTCGCGGTATCCGGCCAGCGGGTGGAGGGCGACGACGGCGGCGCGTTCGAGGCCTTGGAGGCTGTTGGCGGTGCCGATGAGGATGTCGGGGTGGTCGGGCAGCAGGGCGCGGATGGTGGCTGCTTGTGAGACGTGGGGGGTGACCACGGCGAGGTCGTTCCCGGTGAGGGGGCGGGTGCCGGTGGGGGTGGTGTAGTTGGCGCGCAGCAGGTCGCGGGTGAGGCTGGCGCAGGCGTGGGCGAGTGCGGGGTCAGTGGGGCCGTTGGTGGCGGCGACGGGGGTGTGGGCGAGTTCGGGCAGCGCGTTGCCGTCGAGGGTGAGGTGCTCAGGAGGGCGGCGGCTGGTGAAGGGCAGGTCGGGGTAGAAGACGGGCTGGATCAGTGCGGTGGTGTCAGGTCCGAGTCGGTAGGTGTGGCGCAGGGCGACGGTGGACAGGGCGGTGCCGTGGGCGGCGGTCAGGGCGGTGGGGCTGGGCAGGTGGGGGCCGGTGGGCTGGTCGGCCCAGCGGTTGGTGGGGCCGGTGACGACGGGGTCGATTTGGCCGGGGTCGCCGACGGCGACGAGCTGGGTGGCGAGCGCGCCGAGTGCGCCAAGGTCGGCGTAGGTGGCCTGCCATGCCTCGTCCACCATCAGCACGTCGCAGTAGTCGTGCTGGGGGTCCGACAGGAGCCAGCGGGCGGTGGTGGCGATGGACACGCCGCCACCGGAGCCGGTGAATCCGGTGCGGCCTTCCATGATGCCGACCGGGCCAGAGCCAAGGTCCGGGTAGGGGGTGTTGCGTCCCCAGCGCAGGCGGGCCGGGTAGTTGAGGCTGTTGAACCGGGTGGCGAGTTCGACGGCTTGCGCGCGGGTCTGGGCAGCTATGCCGACGCGCAGCCCGGCGCGGTGCGCGAGGGTGGCGGCGAGCAGGACGACCAGACGCGACTTCCCGGAGCCGGGCGGCGCGGGCACGACCACGGCGGGGTCACCGGACCAGACCGACAGGAGCACTCCGGCGGTGATCGGATCGTCAAGGATTTCGTGCCCGGCCCATGTGGGGGCGATGGGCGCGGTGGCGGGCACCGGCGGCGGGGTGGGCTGGTCGTCGTCGCGGTCGGGGACGCCGGGGGTGGCGGTGGGCATGTGGAGCATGGTCAGTCCTGTTCGGGGTCGGCGGCGGCAACGAGCACGTCGAGGGGCACGTCGCGGCGGATGGTGGTGGGGGGCATTCCGGTACTCAGCCAGGAGCGGCGGGCCGCGTAGAGCTGGGCGTAGTTGCGGCGGCGGGTGAAGGTGCCGCGCTGGTTGGGGGCGGCTTCGCGGATGGTGAAGGGGCCGGGGGTCAGGGTCGCCTCGCGGGGGAAGGACAGGTCGAGGTGGAGCCGCCCGGCCTGCACGGTGGCCGATTCGATGGTGCAGCCCAAGCGGCTGGTGTCGGCCTCAGGGCCACCGTGCCAGCCGGTGCACACGGTCTGGGCGGACAGGCGCACGTCGAGCCGGTCACAGTCGAGCACGGCTCGCCTACGGGTGTTCTTGGTCTTGCGGGGCGTCGGGGTGAGGATGCCGTGAGCGACGTGGCCGGTGTGGACGGCGCGCATGCGCCACACGGGATCGTCCATCAGTGCCGCCTCCCACAGTTCGGCGGCCGAGCAGCGGTCGAACAAGGCGAGCGCGGCGCGGGCGGGGGTGTCGGTGACGCGCCAGTCGTACCCGGCGCTGTGGCGGTTCTGGGCGGCGATCCATGCGTAGGTGGCGGACTCGGCAAGGTTTCCCAGCAGCGGCAGCGGCACCCCGGCGACCAGCAAGGCATGTGCATCGTGCAGGGCGGCGAGGTCGTCACCGATCCCCAGCCACGCCCGCCACGTCGTGGCACTGGCCTCGGTGCTAGGGGCCGCGCCGGTCACCCAGCGGGTACGGCAGGCGTCGGCCAGGACGTACCCGGCGCGGGCGTCGGGAAAGTCGGCCCGGTCGAGGGTCCAGGCGAGATGGGCGGCGACGGCAGCACGGTCCCCCTGTCGGGGAGCGGACGCGGCGAGCCGGGCCAGCGCGTGCGCAGTGGCCGGGGTGTCAGTGAGCACCTGCACGGGGCTGTCGGCGTCGATCGTGACGCCCATGCAGCCGAGCAGGTCGAGCGCAGCCGCACCCATCGCCGTGCGCGGCGCACCGCCGGGAGCGCAGCAAGTGACGGCGACGGTGTTGGTGGTGGCGGTGGCGCGCACGGCGAGGGTGCGGGGTGCGGCGGGGATGGTCGAGTGGTGCAGGCGGGGGGCGACGGTGCCGGTGTGGGCGGCGCGCAGTCGCAGCCCAAGGTCGAAGGCTTCGGCGCTCACTGGTCGTCTCCTGTCTGGATGGTGGGGCGGGGTCGGGGCTGGGGTGCCCGGTTGGGGGCGGCGTAGCCGTCGCGCAGGGCGGCGGCGAGGTGGCTTGGGGCCGGGTGGGTGCCCCGCGCCACGCTGGTGGCGTGGGCGGGGTCGATCCCGGTTCCGGCGAGGATTCGGGCCGTGTAGGCGGTGAGCGTGTCCGGCATGGCTACCGTCCGGGGGTGATGTGGACGGTGGTGGCCCAGTCGGGGGTGCCGGTCGGCTCGCCGTGGCGAATCACGGCGCAGACCAGCCGGGCGCGGGTCGGGGCCTCAGGCCACGGGGTGTCGCCGTCGGTGAGGACGATCACGACGTGGGGGCGGTCGGCCTCAGCGGCGGTGATACCCACGCGCATGTCGGTGCCGCCACCGCCGACCAGTTCGATGCCGGCGAGGTTGGACACGCGGGTGGCCGTGCTGGTGGCCGCGTCGCAGGAGTAGAGCAGCACCCGGGCGCGGTCCACGCCGCTGGCGCGCAGCACCCCGGACACTTCGGCCATGGCCGCGTCGAGGTCGGCCTGCCCCATGGACCCGGAGGTGTCCACGACGATTCCGACGCGGACCTTGGGGCCGCGCATGGCCGGGAGGATCACGCCTGGCACCCGCCGCCGCGAGGGACGGGCGTAGGTGTGGAGGGTCTGCCCAGCGGCGAGGGCCACGGCGTGGCGGACCGCGCCGCGCAGCACCTGTCGCCAGCTGATCTGCGGCGGGGCGAGCACCCCGGAGGCCCAGCGGGCCAGACCGGCCGGGACGGTGCCCCGGCCCTTGCCCCCCTCAGCGGCTTCCCGCACGGCCACGGCGACGTGGCGGCGCACCATGTCACCGTCGGCGTCCGACAGAGGGCCACGGCCGTCCACGTCCACATCAGCGGGCAGCTCGACCGGCGAGGCCCACGTGCCCGCACCGGAGCCGCAGCCCTCCCCTGCCGACGGCTCGGGCCAGCCCGCCGCGCTGGTGGTCTGGTAGTAGTCCTCGGCCAGCCCACCCGGCTCGCAGCCCAGCGCCGCCGGGGTGACCACCCCGGCCGGGAGCGCGATTCCTGCCGCGAGCAGGTCGTCATTGATTTCCGCGTCGGCGGCGTAGTTCCACGCGCCATGGCTCATGGGCTGGGGCAGCTGCCCGGCGCGCCCGGCATGGTCGCGGATCAGGTGGCCGACCTCATGGACCAGCACCCCGGCGGCGTCTGCCTGAGCCCACGCGCCCTCCCCCACCAGCAGGTCGGGGTCCATGTAGAGCCGCCACGAGGCATCCACCGCGAACGTACCCAGACCGGGGGCGGCGACCGGGACGGTGGCGAACAGCGCCGCCATGAAATAGGGGCTCGACTCGGCCGCGAGCAGCCTTACCAGACGGAACGCCGCCGCCTCGTCGGTGCTCAGCGGGCGCACCGGGGCGCTCATGCCGCGATCCCAGCAGCAGCCAGCACCGGCGCGAACGCGTTGCGCACCTTCGCGGGCACCTTGGCCGACGCCGGGCGCTTCTTGCCGTGCGTGCGGGCAGCCGCCGCCGCCACGTCAGGCGACCCGGCCTCGCAGCAGGCCAGCAGCGGCCCCCACGCCGACTGCCACGCCGCGACCGTCCCGGCCGACGCCGCCCAACCGACCACACCCAGCAGGATCGCCATGACGCGATCCGGACGCACCGACCAGTCCACGATGGACGGGTCCTCGATCACGGCGAGCGGATCGGGCAGGTCCATCCGCTCGACCCACGTCAGGAACTCCACCCCGACGCCCTCACCGACCAGCCCGAACGTGAGCGCCTGACGCGCCGCCGCGTCGTCGTCGCGCACATGCGCCAGCACGGCCGCGAGCATCGTCCAGGAACGGTTGGACGGCCATGCCATGCCCGCCTGAGCGGCCGTGCGCGGGTACACGTAACGGTGGTTCGGGTTCGCCCCGACGTAGCCGGTCACCTGAGCCACGATCATCCGCTGGCGCTCCCGGTCGGCGGCAATGGCCCGCGAGGCGGGCGGCGCAGACCAGCCGATGGTCATGCCCTCGATCCAGTCCTCCGTGGTCGGGGTGAAGTCGAGGTGGCACAGGCGGTTGGCCATGGGCGGGGTCAGCTCGGAGCCGCCCGACGAGCGATCCGGCGGGTTCGCGGCCGCGACGACCCGCACCTCGGGCGGCAGCACCGCATCGCCCACGGTCTTGTCGAGCGCGGTGCCCAGCATCGCGGCCTGAGTCGTCTCGGGCACGGTGGTCAGCTCGTCCAGCAGCACGTAGCCGCACCCGGCCGTGATCAGCCGCTTGGCCCACGCCGGGGCCTCCATGTGCACACCGTCATCCCTCACCACCGGCAGACCACCGAAATCGGCGGGCTCCCTGATCGAGCCCAGCACTACCTCGCACGGCACGTTCTGAGCAGCGGCCAGACCACGCACCAGTGACGACTTCCCGACGCCCGGGTCCGACACCAGCAGCGGCGTCACAGCTGCCATTCCGCAGGCGTCGATACAGGTCACGGTGGTTGCCAGATCAGACATGAGTGCTCCCCTTTGGAGAATCGGCGGGCTGGTGAGGCCCGCAGCCGCCAAACCTTGGCGACACCCCTCACGCTAGGTCGCCGGCACCCAGGCCACCACCCGCCAGGCACCCCATGCGTGGCGGTTCAGACCTCACCGCCACGCGAGCGCTCCCGGTCTACGTGCCGGGAGCGCTGGTGGTTGTCTTCTCGGGTCGATGGGTCAGGGCTGGGGTGGGTTGGGGTAGCCGAGTTGGGATGGATGCCCTGCCTTGCGCATCGCCAGGTCGTAGCGGCGGGCTTCGTCGATGCACTGCTGTCGGAGATGGAAGGTGACGGGTTGGGCAGGGTCGAGGGCGTAGAGGTTCACGGGCCAGGTCTGGCGGGTCTGGCGGGTGGTGACCGGCTCTTGGCAGGCTGGGCAGATACCAGGCAAGGCATAGCGTCGTTCACGTTGCTGGTCGCGGGCGATGTCGCGGTCGATGTGGAGTTTCTGGCAGGGCCAGGGGCCTCCGCAGTCGCTGCAGACGGGCAGATGGTGGTCTTGGGGGTATCGCCAGAGGCAGGTGAGGTCGGTTCTGGCGCCGATCTCGATGTCGTGCGGGTTGTGGGACCAGGTCGGATCTTGGACGAGGGGACGCAGGCGAATGTGCCAGATCTGGTCGTCGCGCTTGCCCACGTCGATGACGCGCAGGATCCGGTGGTTGAAGGCGATGATGTCACCAGTGGCGAGTCGGCTCACGTAGGTGCGCTCGGTGCCGGCCGGGGAGATGAATGTGCGGTCCGGCCATGTGCTCAGCTTGTTCGACCGGATGGGTTCCTGCGGTGGAGTTGGGGACATCAGCACTTGCCTCTCATAGTAGGACGTCGGTCGGCGACCAGGTCAGCGTCGATGCGGGTGGGTCCGGCCAGGGCATCGTGTGCCTTGAGCACAGCACGCTCATATTCGGCAGCAGCTTGGGATTTGGCCTCGCGGCATGTCTGGTTGGCTTCCTCTCGGCGGGCCTCGGCCAGGGGCTCCAGGTCGTGGTACAGGTCGTCGAGAGCGGTCTGTGCCGCGGCCAGCATGTTCGGAGTCGTTGCGTCGATGACCAGGGCGGCGATGCGCTCGCCGTAGTCCGGGCGGCCGGCGGTGTTGGCGAGCTTTGCGGTGTGGTCTGCGCTGTGCACGAGGTCGGCCGCTCCCGGCTGTTCGAGCGATTCCCAGTCGCGGCCAGCGGCGATCATGCGAGCCAGCAGGTCGTGGTCCTGCCCAGAGGCTTCAAGGGCGAGGAGCCGCTCGAGCTCTCCCTGTGCGCGGACGTGGTGGAAGGTGATGGGGCGGAACCATCCGGCGCGGATGGCCTCCACCGTTGTGCAGAGGGTCAGCACGGCAAACAGTGAGGCTGTCCACCGTGCGGAGCCGAACAGGAACACGAGGAAGACCAGCGAGGCTTCCACCATCAGCAGCGTCTTGCGCGGGACCAGGCGTCCCGACGGCCCTTGGACCGCCGACTTCAACCGCCGCTCGACGCTGGGGTTGGTGGAAACGGCGTAGCGGACTGCGCCGTCGATGTTGGAGGTCACGATCAGGGTTCCCCACCGGCGCTCACACGGCCATTGCCGCAGCGCCTGTCTCTGGACGCGGCGCAGTTCGTCTCGTGTGAGGATCTCGAGCACGTGATGACTACTGGTACTCATCGGTAGGTCGCAACCAGGGTGTGGCTCGGGGTGGTGAAGTCGCGAACCAGGCAGCGCCAGAGGGTGGCGGCGGCGGGGATGGGGCGGACGGACAGCTTCGACATCTCGGGATCTCCTGTTCCTAAAGGATGCGATGCCCTACAACGCCGCGCAGCTGCCGATTGGTGACCGGGCCCTGCGCGGGTCAGTTGCTGGCGGTCCGAGCGAGTTCGTCGACGGAGGCCTTGGTGACCACAAACCCGACACCCTCGACCTGGACCCCATCGAGGTCACCAGCACCGACCAGACGCTGCAGCGTCGGGCGGGACTTGCCGAGCACAGCGGAGGCCTGGCTGAGGCTGTAGAGGTCGGGGATGCTGCTACGCGGGGTCTCGGCGGCCTGGTCGAACTCGACGGTGGTCATGGCCTCTACCGAGGTGATCGTGCCGAGTTCGGCACCGTCGGCCATCGCCAACGCGATGCGGATCGCGCTGGTGAGGTCGCGGGCAGGGACGGTGATGGTGACGGCGAGGCGGTCGGGTGCGTGGTCGCCGACGCTGTGGACGGTGACGCTGGCGGCGGCCAGGGCGTCCATGGCGTGGTCGATGGTCTCGTCGGTGATCTCCTGGCTGGTGCCCAGGGTGACGTTGAAGTCCATTGGCGGTCCTTCCTTGCTGTGCTGGTGGTGCGGTGTTTCGCTGACGGGGTGGAATGATGGGAGCTGGGTGGGAGGCAGTTCGGTTGCCTCCCACCCCCTTGCGCTCCTCAGCGGGTTGGCCGGTAGCCGTCCCGCTTGAGCCGGGCCAGCGAGTTGAGCCATGAGCGGTGGTCGGATGGTGTCCCTGCGAACACCGCGATCACCTGACCGTCTCGTCGGACCTGAACGTGACCCTTGCTGGTGACCCGGGTCTGGTAGCCAGCTGCCTCCAGACCCTTGATCAGTCGGCGTAGATCTTTGTCCATCGCTTCCTCCCCTGTTCAGTTGGTGCTTTCAGTCTAGCGAATCCATTTTTAGATTTCCAAGTTTTCGACCATCTTCTTTTGAGATTGCAAATTTATTTTCAGCCGGGAGCGCGTCCCAGACGAACCAACCCCGAGCCGCCCAGCATGGGGTTCTGGCAGCAGGTATCCGGATGTGATTAGGCCCTATGTTGGGTTCATCGGCACAGCGCCGAGGCGGTCTCACCAGCCGCCCGCCTAGTCCTGAGGGGATCCGCCATGGCAGATAGCAGCAACGCCCAGACCATCACCGACCCGCTCGTCGCGGAGGGCTTCGATCGGGCCGCAGTAGAGGCCCTGACCAGTGCCCTCGAGGGGAGGGGATACCCCTTCGCCACGGAGGAGCTGCGTACTACGGCCGCGGCCGAGCAGCCCGGAGAAGACGAGCTCACCACGATCCCGTACATGTACCGCGACGCCGCCAACTACAAGCAGTGGGGCTCCATCGTGGTGCGCGGCCAACTCACCGACGAGCACCGCGTCGCGCTGCAGGCCTGCCTCGACGAGGAGCAGCACTTCATCCCCACCCAGCTCGGCATTACGCACCTGGGCACCGTCGCGGACTGGCCGTCCTTCCCGTGCGAGGACGACCACCCGTGGCACGAGCTCGGCCTCGACGACGCCGAGCCGATGCGGATCGGGTCGTTCGGCGGCGAGCCCTTCGGCACGGTCGACGAGTTCGTCACTGCGATGACCACGGCCGCCCAGCACTGGGACGACGGCCTCGACATCATCGAGATGTTCTCCTGACCAGCCCCGGCCCGTGCCCCGCGGGGATGGGCATGGACCGGGAGCGCCCCGGCGGTGGCCTCTGAGCCGCCCGGCATGGGGTGCCTGTGGGGCCCTGGTTGTCGGTTGGGACCCGTAGCGTTCTTCTCAGCAGCAAGGCGCTGCACGCGGGCCTCACCAGCCCGCCACCCCCCCCGGAGGTTTCCCATGAGCACCACCATCCAGCCCCAGACCACCACCCTCCTGCCGGTCATGGTCCTCGACATCGACGGCACCCTGAGTTCCCAGACCGTGATCGTCACCGACGGCAACGTGCCGACCGAGGGGATCCGCGACGCGCTCGGCCCCGCGACCTTCCACCCTGCCCTGCACGGCACCGTGAACGGCTGGCAGGTGTGGGGCGACCGCGACGCCGCACTGTGGGACGAGCCTGCCAACCCGCTCGGCAGCGCGCTGCTGTGCCAGAGCACCGGCAACCCGGTTCCCCTGTTCGGCCGGCTCGTGTTTGTCGCCAACGACGAGCACGGTGCGTTCAAGGCGCCCACCGTCGAGCAGGTCCGTGCGCTGGGCAGGAGCGTCTACGACCTCGCCCATGTGCGAGAGGCGCTCGCGGCCCACTGATCAGCTTCCGGCCCGCGCCCCACGGGGGTGGGCACGGGCCGGAAGCACTCCCGCAGGTCACCGCCGGAGAACGCCCTAGCGGTGGCCTCCGAGCTGCCCCGCATGGAGTGCCGGGGGCGGGTGAGCCAGAGCCGTGCGCCGTAGCGTGGTGTCCAGCAGCAAGGCGCTGCACGCGGGCCTCACCAGCCCGCCGATTCCTTGAAGGTTTCCCATGAGCACCACCATCAGCACCCACGAAGAGCTGGCCGCGCTGCCGGTCGGCACGCAGGTCCTCGACCGCGACGGCATGCCGATGACCAAGATCGGCCAGAACGCGTGGTCCTCCGAGGTCACCAGTGCCCGGCTCCTGAGCGGCGAGGAATATCCCATGACGCTCGGCGAGGACGAAATCACCGGCACCTTCACCGACGGCGGCGCCTCCGCCTTCTTCCCCCTGACCGTGCTGTCCTGAGCCGTCGGCCCCGGACCGCCCAGTCCGGCGGCCCGGGGCCAGCACTCCTGTGCCGCCTGGCATGGGGTGCGTGGGTGAGCGACACCAGGGCGCCAGCGCCGTAGCGTGGTGTCCAGCAGCAAGGCGCTGCACGCAAGCCCCACCAGCTCGCCAACTCCTTGGAGGTTTCCCATGAGCACCACCATCCAGCCCCGCACCTTGACGGTCGTGGTCCTCGACGTCGACGGCACCCTGACCCACCAGGACCACCAGGTCCACGACGATGCGACCGCGCAGGCCGCGATCCGCGCCGCGATCGGCAAGAACACCACCACTCTGCGCAAGGTCGGCAGCCTGTACGACATGGATGTGTGGGCCGCAGCCCACACCGGCCCCGACGAGGCCCCGGCCAACATCCCGGCCAACTGCTTCGTCGCAATCCAGGGCGACCTCGAGACCTTGGCCATGGGCCGCGTCGCGTTCGTCACCACCGACCCTGACGGACAGTACGTCAGCCCCAGCACGATGCAGTTCGGCTCGCTCTCCACCCTCGCCAAGAAGTGGAAGCTGCTCAAGGAGTCGCCCCAGCAGGAGGCCTGATCCTCCGCCCCCCCAAGGCCGCTTCCGGCCCGTGCCCCGCGGGGGGGTGGGTGAGCACGGGCCGTAAGCCCCCTCGAAGACGT
>NZ_JBHWOO010000056.1:0-7674 GCF_043424415.1 Luteococcus sp.
AAGGGCGGGCATGCCGCCCTTGACCGCGCAGACGGCGAGGCCCGTGCCCTGTGACCAGTTCACTGGGGACGGGCCTCGTCTCGTCGAGCGCCTCAGCAGCAGCGCGCCGAGGGGGGCGCGGGACTCGTGGTCCCACTTGGCCCGGTAGAACTCGCCCCGGGTGGGCGCCTCGAGGCCCGGATGGCGGTGCCGGCGGTGGGCCAGGTAGCGGTCATAGGCGTCCAGCCCACCCATCCCGCGCGCAACGCGCAGCGTCCAGTGCCACAGCTCACGGGCCGTCATCGTGGCGCTCCGCTGGCCTGCAGGTCGAGGTGTTCACGGCTGGCATCGAGCCCTGCCTCGCGCCACTGCTGCAAGACCCGTCGTTCGACGTCGCTGGCCGCGAAGCTCGAGGGTGCGAAGATCCGCGAGTCCACGCGGGGCGTCTCGGCATCGAGCAGCCCACCGGCGCGCCAGGCCTTCCAGCTCACCCACGCACCGATGCCGAGCACCGCCAGAACCAGGGCCGCATAGAGGATGGACAGCACCCCCTGGACGGCGGTGTTGCGGATCACCATGGCGATCTCGTTCGGGTTCCTGGCGGTGAGGTAGGTCTGCTCCCCGGCGGCGGGCGCGGCCTTGGCTGCGACGTGGTTGGCCCAGTAGCCGATCTTGGGATTGCTCGAGAAGATCTTCTCCCAGCTGGCCCACATGGTGATGAACACGTCCCAGGCCAGCGGCAGGCCGGGGATCCAGGCCCAGCGGAAGCAGCCCTTCTTCATGGTGACGGTGAAGCACAGCGTCAGGGCGATCGCGGCGAGCAGCTGGTTGGCGATGCCGAACAGCGGGTAGAGCATGTTGGTTTCGCCCAGGGGGTCGGTGACGCCCATCACGACGAGCGCTCCCCATCCGAGCACGGTGAGTGCGGTGGTGATCCAGGCACCCGGGCGCCACTGGTGGTCGGCGAAGCGACCCAGGCCCGGCACATTGGCCAGCAGGTCCGAGATCATGGAGCGGGCGACGCGAGTGCCGGCGTCGATGGTGGTGAGGATGAACAAGGCCTCGAACATGACGGCGAAGTGGTACCAGAAGGCCTTCGCGGCACCGATCAGCGGGATCTCGCCGAAGATCTGCGCCATGCCGAAGGCCAGCGTCGGCGCACCGCCGGTCCGGGAGATGATCGTCTGCTCGCCGACGCCGGCGGCGGCCTGGCTGAACACCTCCGGCGTCGCGTCGTGCAGCGGCTGCCCGCCGGGACCGACCAGACCCAGGCCATTGGTGTAGGCGGCCGCACTCTCGGGCGTGCCGCCGGTCCGCCCGAGCGGGGCATTCATGCCGAAGTACAGGTGCTGGTCGATCACGCAGGCGGTGATCAGCGCCATCATCGCCACGAAACTCTCGGTGAGCATGCCGCCGTAGCCGATGATGCGGGCCTGTGACTCCTTCTGGATCAGTTTCGGGGTCGTGCCGGAGCTGATCAGGGCGTGGAAGCCGCTCAGCGCCCCACAGGCGATGGTGATGAACAGGAAGGGGAACAGGTTGCCGGCGAAGGCCGGCCCGGTGCCGGTGCGGGCGAAGGTGGTGACCGCGGGCATGCCCATCACCGGCAGCACCACCAGGATGGACAGTGCCAGGAAGACGATGGTGCCCACCTTCATGAAGGTGCTCAGGTAGTCGCGCGGCGCCAGCAGCAGCCAGACGGGCAGCACGGCGGCGGCGAAGCCGTAGATGGCGATGGCATAGGCGAGCTGCACCGGGCTCAGGATGAAGGTCTCGGCCAGGCTGGGGTGGTGGCTCACCCAGGAGCCGCCGGCGATGGCGGCCACCAGCAGCACGATGCCGATCAGGGAGGTCTCCCCCACCCGTCCCGGACGGATGCAGCGCATGTAGACGCCCATCAGCAGGGCGATCGGGATGGTCATGGCGATCGAGAAGACGCCCCACGGGCTGTGGGCCAGGGCACCGATGATGACGATGGCGAGCACGGCGATCAGGATGACCATGATGCTGGTGACGCCGAGGATGGCGAACCAGCCACCCACCGGGCCCAGCTCGTCCTTGGCCATCTGGCCCAGGGAGCGGCCGCGTCGCCGGATCGACAGGTGGAGCACCATGTAGTCCTGCACGGCGCCGGCCAGGATCACGCCGAAGACAATCCACAGGGTGCCGGGCAGGTATCCCATCTGGGCTGCCAGCACGGGTCCGACCAGGGGCCCGGCGCCGGCGATGGCGGCGAAGTGGTGACCGAACAGCACCACCCGGTGGGTGGGCATGAAGTCCTTGCCATTGGCCAGTTCCTCGGCCGGGGTTGCCCGGGTGTCGTCGGGGCGGTGCAGCTTGCGCTCGATGAACTTGCCGTAGAAGCGAAGCGCCAGCACATAGCTGCCGACGGCGGCAATGACGAACCAGGCGGCGCTGACCCGTTCGCCCCGCTGGACCGCGATCACGAACCATGCGACGGCCGCAAGCAGCGCGATCGCGCCGAAGACGACCTTCTCTCGTCCGGAGAGCCGGTGGTCGGGACGGACCGCGACGGGCGGCAGCGCGGGGTCGGTGTGGATCATCCGCTGGCTCCCAGGGTCGGCCTGGGCCGGTGTGGTGCTGGACACGTCTCACATCACCATCACTACCCATGGCTGACCAGCCCCATCCCCTGCACCTCGCGCAGGGTTTCGATGCGGGTGGCGACGTCGAAGGTGGTGGCGGTGAGCATCAGCTCCTGCACGCCGGTGCGGTCCACCAGGGACTGCAAACGGGGTGCGACCGTCTGCGGGGTACCAGTGAACTTGGTCGCCGGGAGCTGGCGCAGCATCTGCTCGTCCAGCGGGCTGACGCCCCGCTCGGCGGCCGTCTCGGGCGAGATGACCGGGCCCAGCCGGTTCGTGCGCAGCGCCAGCGCCATGTGCTTGGACGGGCCGGCCAGCCAGTCCGCCTCCTCGTCGCTGTCGGCCGTGATGACACTGGTGCAGATCATGGCGTGCGGCTCGGCGAGTGCGGGCGAGGGCTCGAAGCGGGAGCGGTAGGCCTCCATCACCGAGACCTCGTCCATCTGCCCGAAGTGGTGGGCATAGCAGTAGCGCACGCCGAGCATGCCGGCCAGCTGCGCCGAGTAGGCCGAGCTGCCCAGTAGCCAGACCTCCGGGGCGGTGCGGGCACCGGGAGTGGCGGCGAGGGTGGCCGACATCGGCTCCTCCAGGCGGTTGTCGCCCAGCCAGCTCATCAGTTCCAGCACGTGCTGCGGGAACTCCTGCACCCCCAGGGCATCCGAGCTGCGACGAAGGGCCGCGGCGGTGCGCTGGTCGGTGCCGGGAGCGCGCCCGATGCCCAGGTCGATCCTGTTCGGGTAGAGGCCCTCGAGCAGGGCGAACTGCTCCGCCACCACATAGGGGGCGTGGTTGGGCAGCATCACACCACCGGAGCCGACGCGGATGCGCTCGGTGTGGGCGCCCAGCGCGGCGATGATCACCGGCGGATTGGTGGAGGCGACGGCGGGCATGTTGTGGTGCTCGGCCACCCAGAAGCGGTCGTAGCCGAGACGGTCGGCGGCCTGGGCCAGCTCGATCGAGCGCTGCAGCGCCGTCGGTGTGTCGGATCCCTCGACGACGGTGACCAGGTCCAGGACGCTCAGTGGCAGTGGGGTGCTCATGCCTGCTCAACCGTCGAGGCGGTGGCTGCTATTCCAGCCCCGCCGCGACGGTTGCGGTCCCCGATCCCCCAAAGGTTTGCCGGGTCAGTCCAGCAGGCTGTGCGGGGCACGCTCCTGGTCGCGCACGGGAGGCGGAGGGGTGCCGTCGCCGAAGGGGCGTCCGCCCAGCGCCTCGCGGCCGTGCTCGGTGAGCCAACCGTCGAGGTCGGGGCCCTTGGGGACGATGGACAGCGGATTCAGGTCGGTGTGCACGACGTAGTAGTGCTGCTTGATCTGCTCGAAGTCGATCGTGTCGCCGAAGCCGGGCGTCTGGAAGAGGTCGCGGGCATAGGCCCACAGCACCGGCATCTCGGCGAGCTTGTTGCGATTGCACTTGAAGTGTCCGTGGTAGACCGCGTCGAAGCGCACCAGCGTGGTGAACAGGCGAACGTCGGCCTCGGTGATGGTCTCGCCCATCAGGTAGCGCTGCGCGGCCAGGCGCTCCTCGAGCCAGTCCATGGCCATCCAGAGCCGGTCATAGGCGGCGTCATAGGCCTCCTGCGAGCCAGCGAAGCCGCAGCGATAGACGCCATTGTTGACCTCGGTGAAGACGCGCTTCATGACCGCGTCCATCTCCTCGCGCAGGTGCTCGGGGTAGAGCTCGGGAGCGCCCGCGCGGTGGAAGTCGGACCACTGCGTGGAGAAGTCGAGGGTGATCTGGGCGAAGTCATTGGTGACCACGGCACCGGTGGTGGTGTCGACGATCGCCGGGACGGTGATGCCGCGGCTGTAGTGCGGGTCGCGGGCCAGGAAGGCGTCCTTGAGCTTGTGGATGCCCAGCACCGGGTCCTTGCCGTCGGGGTCCAGGTCGAAGGTCCAGGAGTCGGCGTCGTGCGTGGGGCCGGGCATGCCGACGCTGATGGCATCCTCGAGGCCGAGCAGGCGGCGCACGATCAGGGTCCGGTTGGCCCAGGGGCAGGCGCGGGCGGCAACCAGGCGGTAGCGGCCCGGCTCGACGGCGACGGCATCCTGGCCCGGCTCGACGGACTTCACGATGCGCGTGGAGATGTAGCGACTGTCACGCTCGAAGGCCTTGCCCTTGGAGCTGTAGACGCCGCCGGTGACATGTTCCTCACGGTCATTTTGATTATCCATTCAACTATCCTAGCCCTCACATCGCCCCCGGGCCACCAACGAGCCACGCCTTGGGCGCGTTCCCACCAGCCCAGCCACGCACTCAGACGGTTGTCAGACTGGCTGACTAGAATCGCTGCCGATGAGCTATCTCGATGTCGTGGCCGATGCGCTGTGGCCCACCCGACCCACCAGCTGGCGCGAGCTTCCCGCGCGCCTCATTCCGGTCTTCGGCAACATCGCCAAGCTCACCGCCGCGAGCGTCGCCGCCTATGCGATCACCCGCGAGGTCGTCGACGGCCCCATCGACCTCACCGCCGCGCTGACCGCAATGCTGGTGATGCAGGCCTCCGCGGCCCGGACCGTCAAGAAGGGCCTCTTGCGGGTGGTGGCCGTCGGCTCCGGCGTCAGCCTCGCCCTGGGAGCCACCTACCTGTTCGGGATGCACTGGTGGAGCTTGGCGCTGGTGGTCTCCTGCGCCCTGGTGCTCGCCAAGATCCTGCGGCTGGGCGACTCGGCGCTGGAGATGCCCATCTCAGCCATGCTCATCCTGGGACAGGGCACCGACGTGGCCGCCGAGACCCGTGTCGTCGCCACCTTGATCGGCGTCACCGTAGGAGTGCTGCTGCCCCTGGTGCTGCCGCCCTCCATCCCCTACCGTTCGGCAGCCTCGGCAGTGCGCAAGGTGGGCGCCGACCAGCGGGCTCTGCTCGTCAAGGCGGCCGACGCCATGGAGCAGGGCCCCATCACCCGTGCCCGCGTGGCCGATTGGAGTGACCGCGCCCGCACCCTGACGGGCAACATCGCCAATGCCCACGACCACGTCGTCAAGCTCACCGACGTGCGCAAGTACAATTCCCGAGCCATGGGACGTGCCGACATCGCGCCGATCCTCACCAGCGGCCTGCACACCCTGGAGAGCTGCCTGCTCAGCCTGCGCTGGATCTTCATGGCGATGGAGCGCGAGGTACCGGCACCGATGCACCCCTCATTGAGCAACGTGACCAGCCGCCAGCCCACCGTCGACGACCATGCCCAAGCAGCCCTCGCCGTGGTGCTGCGGCGCTTCGGTGAATGCCTGCAGTCCTTCGCCGCCATGGTGGAGGCGGAGGCCAATGGCAATGAGGAGAAGGCGCACGAGGCCTTCACCAAGAACTACCGGCGTCTTCGCGACGCACGATCCGACCTGTCCCTGCTGATGGACTTCCAGGACCCGGACTCCCCGCAGTGGCTGCTGCGCGGCGGTATCCTGCCGGCGCTGGACCAGGCACTGCAGCAGCTCGACATCGACTCCAGGGTCCGGGTGCGGGAACGCTGGAAGGCCTCGCAACTGGGACGCCGGCTGGAGAAGGGCCAGATCGGTCCTCGGACCAATCCCCTTGACCGGGCCCGCCATGCCCGCATGCTCGCCCGCCAGCTGCGGCGTCCGGCCCCGCCGCCAACCGAGGAGGACTTCCTCGACGACGACCGCGACACCCAGCCGATCCCGGTGGTCACCCCCGAGATGCTGGCCGCCGAGCCCAGGCCGAGAAGGCGCCTGCGCAAGCATCGGCGCTGAAAATGCCGCTCTGGCGGCGCATGACACGTTCACATGCCATCCGTGGCCGTATGAGCCGCATTCCCAGCTGATGTCCCGGCTACTCGGCCTCGCGACGCACCAGGCGGAGCTCGTCGATGCCGTACTCGGGGCTCGGACGCACCGCGCCGTCGGCGACGAAGCCATTGCGTTCCAGGAAGCGGACCGCACGGTCGGCACCCTGCGGCACCCACGCATAGCAGGCCATGTCGCCGATGGTCATCTCGAGCAGCCGGCCCGCGGCGCCGCTGCCCTTCACCTCGTCGGTGAGGTGGATGCCGGCCAGCTCCAGGAGTACGGGGCCGTCCAGTTCGCGGCGCGGCACGGCATGGGCGACGCCCACCACGCGGCCGTCGCGCGAGTCCAGCAGCACCCAGAACCAGGTCCCCTCCTGGCTGGCGAGCGCCCACTCGTGCAGGCGAATCTCGACGAAGTCCTCGCTCGTGCGCTCCTGCAGCAGCTCGGCCGGGACCAGCGGGGCCAGTGACTCGCGCCAGGCGGTCTGCTCGGCCGCGACGGCCCCCTGCAGCTCGACGGGGTGCTCGGCGCGCTTGATGCGGTACGGGGTCTTCGGCATGGCCCTGACCCTAGCGAACAGGGCCGCGACCCGGCCCCACCCGGCAAGCCCACAGACGACAGCGGGCCCCCTCACGAGGAGGGGGCCCGCCAGTTTGATCAGGATGGATCAGTCGAGGTAGTCGCGCAGCACCTGCGAGCGCGACGGGTGACGCAGCTTGCTCATCGTCTTGCTCTCGATCTGGCGGATGCGCTCACGGGTGACGCCGTAGACCTTGCCGATCTCATCGAGCGTCTTGGGCTGGCCGTCGGTCAGGCCGAAGCGCATGCTGACCACGCCGGCCTCGCGCTCACTGAGGGTGTCGAGGACGTCGTGCAGCTGCTCCTGCAGCAGCGTGAAGTTCACTGCATCGGCGGGGACGATGGCCTCGGAGTCCTCGATCAGGTCACCGAACTCGCTGTCGCCGTCCTCGCCCAACGGCGTGTGCAGGCTGATCGGTTCGCGGCCGTACTTCTGCACCTCGACGACCTTCTCGGGGGTCATGTCGAGTTCCTTGGCCAGTTCCTCCGGCGTTGGTTCCCGACCGAGGTCCTGCAGCATCTGGCGCTGGACGCGGGCCAGCTTGTTGATGACCTCGACCATGTGCACCGGGATGCGGATGGTGCGGGCCTGGTCGGCCATGGCGCGGGTGATGGCCTGCTTGATCCACCAGGTGGCGTAGGTGGAGAACTTGTAGCCCTTGGAGTAGTCGAACTTCTCCACCGCGCGGATCAGTCCCAGGTTGCCTTCCTGGATCAGGTCCAAAAACGCCATGCCGCGACCCGTGTAGCGCTTGGCCAGCGA
>NZ_JBHWOO010000057.1:0-25295 GCF_043424415.1 Luteococcus sp.
GGCGGGCGCCAGGGGGAGCAGCAGGGCGGCGGAACCGATCGCGGCGACCGCGAGTCGGACGGTGTGGAGGATAGGCATGGGCGTCATCCCATCACATTCAGCCGACGTTCAGGTTTCGCACAGGTGTGGTGCAGGTGAACACCGTGGCCAGCCCGCCCCTCGAGGCCCTGGCTCCGCGCCCCGAACCAGGGCCCGCGCCAGGCGGGCGCCCGGTCAGAGCTCCCGCACCACCCTGGCCGGCTGGCCCAGGGCCACCACATTGGCAGGCAGGCTCCGGCTGACGATGGCCCCCGCCCCCACCACGGTGTTGTCACCGATGGTGACGCCCGGCAGCACGATCACACCACCGCCCAGCCACACGTTGTCACCGATGATGATCGGCTCGGCAGCCTCCAGCTTGTCGCGTCGCTGCTGCGGGTCAAGCGGATGGGTCGGGGTCAGCAGCTGCACATTGGGCCCGATCTGGCAGTCCTCCCCGATGGTGATCTGCGCGACGTCGAGGGCCGTGAGGTTGTAGTTGACGAAGGTGCGGGCGCCGATCGAGATGTGACTGCCGTAGTCCACGTGCAGCGGGGGCTTGACGAAGGCACCCTCACCCAGGTCGCCGACCAGCTCCTCGAGCAGGCTGCGGGCATGGTCCGGGTCGTCGACACTGGCCTGCAGGTAGCGCTCCTGCAGCTCCACCGCGCGCTGGGCGAGCCGGGCGATCTCGGGGTCGTCGGCGATGTAGAGGTCACCCGCCAGCATCCGCTCGCGGTTGGTCCTGGGGTCTCCGGCGAAGTGGTCGGTCATGGTGCGACGCTACCTCGCCGGAGACCGTCGGATCACTTGACGACGATCGCGTCGCCCACCGGGCGCTCGCCGGTGGCATCCGACGGGCTGGTGACCAGCGTGCCGTCGAGCACCATCGCGGTGGAGCCGCCGCCGTCCAGGTTGATGGCGTCGACCATGCCCAGGTCCTTCGCCACCTGCGCGGCCTCCGGGATGCTGAGGCCCAGGTCGGTGGGCTGACGGCCGTCGACGGTCACCAGCATCGTGCGGCCCTGGGCGTCGACGCCGGCGAAGGTGCGCGGATTGCGCTGCAGCACCCAGCCGTAGTCGAAGGACGGGTTGAGCGGCTGGTTCATGCCGTCGCGCTTCTGGGTGACGAAGAGCTCGCCGTCTCGCACCAGCTCCGGGCCGCCGTTGACGACGGTGGTGCGGGGTGTGTCGAGGCGGGCGCGGCCGTCGGTCATGCCCTGGCTCCAGGCGCCGCGCTCACCGGCCTGCACCACGTCGAGCAGGCGGGTGGCGTGCTCGCCGGTGGCCTGGATGGAGGTCTGGCCCTTGGCGAGCGTGGTGCCGCGGGTGGTCTTCACGTCGACGACGCGGGTGCCCTCCAGCACCACCTCGGCGCCCTCACCGGCGGGGGTGGTGGCGGCGAAGTCGGGGGTGTAGGCGATGGTCTCGGCGTCGTCGGTGCAGGTGACGTCGTGCAGCGGCAGCGCCGTGGCCTTGTCCGTGGAATCGCCGCCACAGTTGCGGATCAGGCCGATGACGCGGTTCACGCCGTCGAGCTCGAAGCGCTGCTTGTCGAGGATCGCGACGCCCTTCCACACGGGGGTGACGATGCGAGTATGGCGGGCCTTCGGGTCGAGCACCAGGGCGGGGCGGCCGGTGATGGTCTCGCTGACCAGCTTGCCGTCGTAGATGCCCGCACCGGCGGGATCACCCTCGGCGCCGGCCTTCGGGTCCATCACGAAGAAGCCGGCATTGATGGCGGCGCTGGCGCGCGTGAAGGCGGCCAGTTCGGTGGTCTTCTCGCGGGTGGCGAGGTCGGGGCCGTAGGTGGCGCCGAGGGTTCCCGTGAAGGTCTTGGGGTCGATGGTGAGCACATTGATGCGCCACGGGCCCTTGGCGTCAGTGCCGCCGTCCCAGCCGGTGAACCAGGAGCGGGAGCTGAAGCCCTTGGCCTTCAGCTCGGACACCAGCGCGTCGGCCTCGGCCTTGGTGGCGGAAGTCTGGTCGAGGCGCAGGCGGTGGCCCAGGGTGCTGGCGGGCAGGTCGGCGACGGCGGGCTGCTCGACGGCGCTGATGGTGGCGGCGAAGCCGGCCTCGGCCAGCTTCGCGCGAGTGTCCTCGGCGGCCGCCTTGTCCTGGACGGAGCGGGCGGGGCCGCTCCGGTCGGGGCTCGTGGCCAGCGACGGCATGTTCACCTCGACCACCCAGCCGAGCGACGTGTCGGTGGCGCCGCGGGTGACCAGGGTGTGGGTGACGCCACGCTGCACCGTGGTGGTGGTGCGGGTCTCGTGCAGGTCGGGGGCGCCGAGGGTGAGCTGCCCGGCGACGGGGGCGGGCGCGGGGGCCGGCTTCGCGACGGCGGTGGTGACCAAGGGCATGGTCAGGGCTGCGGCGCCGAGAGCGGCGACGGCGGCACGGGTGGGGTTGTGGGTATGCATGGAACGATCAAACTGACCCGGGCGGTCACCCGACAAGGGCTGCCGGATGACCGCTGGATGAATGCTTGACGACGCCCCCGTCGTCACCCCTCCAACGGGTCGGTGGGGTGACTGTCGGTGACGTAGACCAGGGCGTCCCAACTGGTGGCCGGAACCACCCCGATCTGGTGCATCGGCGGCAGCCACGCCTGCCAGGCGGCGAAGGGGCTTCCTGCCGAGGCCATCGGATGCTGCTCCTGCAGCACCGCCCGGTTGGCGGGCGCAACCTCGGCGAAGTCGACGAAGCCGATGCGCGTCCCGGCGAAGATCCCCCGCACCGGGGAACCGACGGTGAAGGAGTGCACGCTGCCGTCGTCCTGCAGACGGACCCGGTGCGCGTCGGCGCCAACCACGCGGTAGTCGTCGCCCCAGTGCTGGTGGTTGAGGACGCCGAGCTTGCTCCCGGGCGCCATCGTCGCAGCCCCCGACCTGTCCACGTGCCCGTTGTGGGCCAGCAGCAGCGTGTGCCTGCCACCGGCACCGGCACGCTGCTCCACCAGGAAACGCAGGTTCTGGTGCAGGGCCGCATCCCGGTCCCACGAGTCGATGCCCTCGCTGCCCCGCTCCATCCCCTGCACCAAGGTGCGGGCCGACAGACGGGCCCGCAGGCTCGCATCGTCGCCGGCACCCTGGGCGGCACGCTCGACGGCCGCGGCCAGCTGCCGGGCGGGCTCCAGCATGGCCCGGGCCTGGTCCTGTTCCCAGGCGGTGTCGCGCGTGATCGCGTCGAGCCTCGGAGCCAGTCTCGCAGCAGCCTTGGGATCCTTGCCCCGCAACCATTCCAGGGCGACCTCACGGTCGGGGACGGCGCGCTGCACGTCCAGCCCGTGCAGCCGCACCGGGTCCTCGGGATGGGCGGCATTCCACTTCCGCAGAGCGGTCAGGAAGTCGGCCATCTGGCGGGTGCGGTTGAGGGCGAAGCCAAAGCGTCCGGCCGCCTCCTCGGCACTGCCCGGGCCACCCTGCACCCAGGCGTCCACCTGGCTCACCGGGCCGGCACTCTCCTCCAACGCGATCGTCGTGAAGCCCTCCTCGGCCGCCTTCAGGGCGATGGTCGTCCAGGCCTCCCGGAACTCGGCGGTGCCATGGGTGGCCTCCCCCACGGCCAGCACGGTGGCCTCGGTGAGACGGCTGGGCAGCTGCACATCGGCCAGTTCGACCGCCTCCGCAACACCGGCCGGAGCCGTGACGTGGCGCCACAGACCGATTCCGGCACCACCCACCATGAGGGCGACGACGAGCACCACCACCGCAGTCCTCCTCATCACAGGTCACCCCTCACCAGTCGCACCAGGCCTGCCACCAGCGGCAGCACGGCCCACGCCAGCATCGACGTGCCCAGTCGGGCCCAGGAACCTGGCGACGGATCCGCCAGCGCCCAGACGGCGTCGAGGCTGACCCAGGACAGCAGCCGCTCGGCCACCGCGGATGCCGACGCCAGCAGCAGCGCGATCGTCGGCCACAGCAGCAGCACCATGATGGGGGCGGGTGCGCTGCGGGTGAGCAGCGCCCAGCCCAGGGCGGCAACGCCGGTGAAGGCCAGGTGTCCGGCGGCCAGGGCGAGCCGGCCGACATCCCCGCGAAGGGGGATCGCGTCGCCGGTGATCCACGGGCCGATGACCGCGGCACCAACACCCATCACCACGGCCACCAGCAGCAGCACGAGTGCCGCCACCAGCACCGCCAGCAGCTTGGCCGTCACCAGCCGGCCGCGGCGCGGGTCCTGCAGCAGGCTCGGCTCGATGGTGCCCCGGGTGAACTCGCCGCTGGCCAGCAGCACCGCCAGGACGAGCAGCATCCAGCCCGCCGGCCCGCAGGCCATCGTCGCCAGCTGCCACATGTCGGTGCCGGTGGTGGGCCACAGGGCCCGACCGCCGGCGAAGGCCGCCATGCCCAGCAGTCCGCCGGCAATCACCGCACGCTGCCCGCGGGTGTCGACGAGCTTGTGCAGCTCCACGGCCACGGCGCGGGCCAGGGTCGTGCGGGCCAACGTGGTGCGGGCCAGACCCGCGCGGGTCGTCGTGTGCACGGCGGTCATCGCACACCCCCGAGCTGCACGCGCCCACGGTCGATGCCCTCGGTGAGGCCGAAGTAGAGCTCCTCCAGGTCGGCCACCTCGGCGACGGCCACGTCCTGGAGCACCCGGCCCCCGCCGATCATCACCACCCGATGCGCCAGGCGCGCCACGTCATGCAACTGGTGACTGCTCAACAGCACGGCACAGCCCCGCTCGGCACGCTCGTGCAGCAGCGTCGAAAGCCACCGCTGCCCCTGCGGGTCCAGCCCATTGGTCGGCTCGTCGAGCACCAGCGCCGACGGGTCGCCCAGCAGGGCCTGGGCCACCCCCAGTCGCTGCCTCATGCCGAGCGAGTACTCGCCCACCCGGCGACTCGCCTCTGCCCGTCCCAGGCCCACCTCGTCGAGCACCTCGTCGACGCGAGCGGCCGGAAGGCCCTGGGTGAGGGCCGCCAGCCGCAGGCACTCCCGCCCGGTGCGTCCCGGATGGAAGGACTCGGTGCCCAGCAGCACTCCCACGCTGCGGCCGGGCACCTCCAGCTCCCCATAGGGGCGGCCGTCGATGGTAGCGCTGCCGGCATCGGCCCGGACCAGTCCGGTGAGGATGCGCAGGCAGGTGGACTTGCCGGCGCCATTGGGGCCGAGGAAGCCGACGATGCGGCCGGCGGAGACGCCGAAGGACACCCCCTGCAGGGCCTGTACCGCGCCGAAGCGCTTGGTGAGGTTCTCGATCTCGATCATGGTCACAGCCCACGCCAGCCGGCCGGGTGGCCGCCTCGGGCAGCAGGCCGCCGTCGCGGAATCCTTCGGGGACCGGCAGCTGGCCCATCGGCTGCCCGGCTGGTCCATCGGCCATCTGGGCAGTGCACCCGGTGGCTGTGAGACTGGAGGGGTGCCCGACGACTCCTCCCCCGCCACCGCACCCGCTCGACGACTGACCGGGCTGCAGTGGCTGGTGGCCCTGCTGGGTACCGCCTACTACCTGTCACCGCTGCTGGTCCTGCGGGCGCGCGGGCACCTGGATCCGTGGTTGGTCACCCCGCTGCTGGGCGGGGCGCTGGCCTCGCTCCTGCTGGTGGCCCTCCCGATGCGCCGGCACCCACTCGTCCTGGCAGCGATGGCGGCGCTCTGGCCCGTCAGCGCCGCCGTCTTCGGCGCCGCGCTGGTGGCGCAGGAGGAGCTGGCCCGCACCCGCCGCCGCCCCGTCGGACTGGCCACCGCCGCCCTGCTGTGCGCTGCCAAGGTGCTGGGGGTGCCGCTGTGGGCGGCACTGGGTGACCCGCCCAGCCAGGCGGCCTGGGTCGAGGTGACCATCTCGTGCATCGGCATCGGGGTGGCGACCTTGGTCGGGTGGCTGCGCCAGGCCACCCGCCAGGCCGAGGCTGCCCGGGCCGTCGCCAGCACCGCCCGGCAGGAGAGCTTCGAGGCGCGCCTGGAGCAGGCCCGTCTGGCCGAGCGGGAACGCATCGCCCGCGAGATGCACGACGTGGTCGCCCACCGGATCTCCTTGGTCGCGCTGCACTCCGGGGCGCTCTCGCACCGGCTGCGCGAGTCCGACGCCGAGAGCGCCGAGCTCGCAGGGCTGATCCAGACCAATGCCAAGGCCTCGCTGGTGGAGCTGCGCAGCATGCTCGCCACCCTGCGGGGCAGCCAGGACTCCCCCGAACCACCCCAGCCCACCCTCACCGGGCTCCAGTGCCTCGTCACCGAGGCCACCGAGGCCGGGCAGCAGGTGCACCTCGACCTCGACGCCAGCCTCGAGACCATTCCCGAACCCATCTCCCGCAACGCCTTTCGCATCATCCAGGAGGGCATCACCAATGCCCGCCGCCATGCCCCCGGCGCCCCCACCACGGTGCTGGTGCAACAACGTGACGGCTGGCTGCGGCTGCGGGTGGCCAATCCGCTGGCCGACCTCGCCGTCCCCGACCGCTCCGGCTCCGGCCTGGGCCTGGTGGGGGTGGCCGAGCGCGTCGAACAGCTGGGCGGTGAGCTGGTCCACGGCAGCGACGGGGCACAATTCGTGCTGGAAGCCAGGGTGCCACTGGCCACACCCCACCAGGAGACCGCATGAGACAGCAGGAGCAGCGCCTGAGGATCGCACTGGTCGACGACGACCCGATGGTCCGCACCGGGTTGGGCTACATCTTGCGCGGCGAGCCCGACATGGAGGTGGCCTGGCAGGCGGGCGACGGCGGCGAGGCCCTGCGCCTGCTGGCCGACGAGCCGGTCGACGTCATCCTGCTCGACATCCGGATGGCCGGGACCGACGGCCTGGCGACCATGGAGGCGCTGGCCCACCTGCCCGGGCGCCCGCGGGTGCTGATGCTGACCACTTTCAACACCGACGACTACGTGGTGCGGGCTCTGCGGCTGGGGTCCGACGGCTTCCTGCTCAAGGACGCCGACCCGGCCGAGCTGCTGGAGGCCATCCGTCGTGTGCAGCATGGCCAGACCGTGCTCTCCCCTGAGGTCACCCGCACCCTGGTGAGCGTGGCCACCGAGTCCAGCGGTCCGGGGGCTGCCACGGTGGCCGCCCAGCAGGCGATGGCCCGGCTCACCAGCCGTGAGTGCGAGGTGGCGGCGCTGGTGGCCGAGGGCCTGACCAACAGCCAGATCTCGACGCGGATGAACCTCAGCCTGGCCTCCGTGAAGGCCCACCTGACCAGCACCTTCACCAAGCTGGGAGTTGACAACCGGGTCTCGGTGGCGATGATCGTGCGCGACGCCGGGTGAGGTTCAGACCAACGGCTGGCACCTGGGGCACCACCAGCTCAGGCGTTCCTGGGTGAGCGGACCGTATTCCTCGCACTGGATCCGGCTGCGGCAGCGGGGGCAGGGCTTGCCGGCGCGGTTGTAGACCCAGCGGCCGTCCCGGTTCGAGGCGGTGGGGACGCGAGTGACCTTGCTGGCCTCCAGCAGTCGCTGCGCGGTGCGCACCACACCCAGCAGGTCGCCCACCTGACCGACCGGGGTGCGTGGGTTCACCCGCTGGTGGAAGAGGCTCTCGGCCCGGTAGATGGTGCCGATGCCGGCCAGGTTGCGCTGGTCGAGCAATGCCTCGCCGATGGTGCGGCCGGGCTCGCGCAGCAGGTTGGCGACGGCCATCTCCTCGTCCCAGTCGGGGCCGAGCAGGTCTGGGCCCAGGTGGCCAATCACCTCGTGCTCGTGGTCGGTGCGCACCAGTTCCACCAGCCCGAGCCGCAGGCCCGCCGCTTGGTGGGTCTCGGTGACCAGCAGGGCCCGCACCTGGTGGGCGGGGCCGGGGGTGCGGTCATCGGCCCCCACGATGCGCCAGGTGCCGTCCATCCTGAGGTGGGTGTGGATGGTCCAGCCACCCTCGATGCGGGTGAGCTGGTGCTTGCCGCGGGGCACCACCTCGAGCACGCTCCGGCCGGCGAGGTCTGCGGTGGCCGCGGCGGGGACCCGCAGCTCGGCACGCGTCAGGACCTGGCCGGCCAGCGCGGTGTGCAACTTGGCGCAGGAGCGGGCGACGGAATCACCTTCGGGCATGGTCCCATCCTGCCCTGCGCCGCGCTCCCGCTGCTGAAAATGCGGCTGTCACGGCGCACGACACGTTCAAATGTCATCCGTGGCCGTATGTGCTGCAATCTCTGCACGCCGTGGCCGATCTCAGTGCGCCGCGGCGCCGAAGAAGGCCAGCATCCGATCCTGGGCCGCCTCCAGCGCCGGGTCCACCGCCACACCCTCGGCGAGCGTGAACTCCACGGTCACCCGACGGCTCCCGGCGCGGGTCACCACCCGCCGACGGAAGCTGCCGATGTCCAGCCCGTCACGGATCACCAGGCCCCAGCCGGCCTCTGCTGCACTCAGGTGCAGCTCACCCAACCGGTGCCCCGGAAGCCGGGGGAAGCGAGGGTGGTCATGGCAGAGCCACGCCTCGTCGAAGGTGGGCAGCAGGTGAACCCCGTCCAGCCCTGGCATCGGGGCATCCGGCTGCCACCACAGCTCCACGCCGTCCACGGTGCCGGTCTCGAAGCCGCCGCTGGCCAGGCCCGCGCGCGCCTCGGTGCGGGTGATGTTGCTCCAGCGCTGCAGGTCGCGCAGGCTCGTGGGGCCGTGGCCAGCGACGAAGCGGTGCACCAGGCGGGTGGCGGCCTCCTGGCGGGGCAGGGGCGGTGAGGGTGGAACCACGTCATCGAGCAGCACATAGGTGTGCTCGTCACCGGCCAGCGGGCCGGAGCAGACCAGGGCGGCGGCCTCGGCCATCATCAGCTGGTGGGCGACGGTCTGGTTCGGCTGCGGTGACGAGGCGGGCACCGGCAGCAGGGGCTGCACCTGGCGCCGGGTCAGGGGTCCGTCGGCCAGCGCTCGGCGCAGCTCCTGCTGGGTCTGGGCCCAGAGCTCCTCGTCGATGCCCAGCTGCCGCTGGCGTGCCCGGTTGCCGGTGATGATCCTGGGACCGGTGAGCTCGAGCAGCCAGCGGATGTCCTCGCGGTGCACGTAGTGCCAGGTGGGGCGCAGCACATGGGTGCGCAGCACCTGGCCGGAGTCGATCGCCGCGCGCACTGCGGGCTCGTCCACCCCGGCGCGCACCCCCAGCGACCAGCGCGAGAGCGGCGGGTCCTGCGCCTGGACGGCGAGCGAGTCGCGCACCACGGTGGCGACGTCGGGGGCGGAGCGGTCGAGGTGCTGGGCGCCCAGGCGGCGTCCGAGGACGGCGCGTAGGTCGTCGGGGATGGCGGGAATGGGAGTCATGGTCTGCCAAGAATCCCATCCCCGACGACGTGGGCGTCAGGTTTCACGTGCAACGGTGCCTACTGGGCGCGCCCGGCCCCTCGGCGGTAGCGGGCGGGGGTGAGGCGGCGGCGACGCACGACGGCCAGCAGGCCAAGACAGGCCGCGACGATCCACAGCAGCAGCAGGCTTCCGACGGGTCCGACGCCGACCGGGGCGTCGGCCACCACGGCCCGCACCCCGTCGAGGGCCGGGGCCAGGGGGCTGGCGCCGTGCACCGCCGAGAACCAGCCCGGCACGGCGGAGACCATGCCGACGGCGCCGGTGACGGTGGCCAGGACGATCGCGATGCCGCGGCCGATCCCGCCGAGCCAGGCGGCCAGCGCATGGTTCACGGCGGTGAAGGTCAGGCCGACCAGTACCAGGAAGCCGGTCAGGGCCAGGCCCCGGCCGAGCCCGAGGTCGAGCACCACGGCGCCGAGCACGCCGAGCAGCACGCCCTGGGCCAGGGCGACGATCGCGCCGGGCAGCATGGTGGCGGCGGCGAGCTGCCAGCTGGGCCGCGAGCTGGTCAGCACGCGGGAGGCGACGGGCCGCACGAGCAGCCAGGTGGCGATCGAGCCGAGCCAGGCGGCGAGCACCAGCAGCAGGCTGGTGAGCTGGCTGAGCGGGGTGGCGACGATCCCTGAATCGCTGGCCACCGGGGTGGCGACGACCTTCGACAGCGTCTCGCGCTGCTTCTGGGAGTAGCTGGGCACCTGGCTGGCGCCGTCGCTCACCTTCTGCGCGAAGGTGCGGGTGCCGGTGGCGAGCTGGTCGGTGCCGGCGGCGAGCTGTCCGAGCCCTCCGGCGAGGCTCTGCACGCCTTGGTTGGCCTGGCTGACGCCGTCGGTGTACTTGGCGACTCCGGAGGTGTACTCGTCGAGTCCGCTGGCGAGCGTCCAGGCGCCCGACGACAGTTCGGCACCGCCGCTCTTGAGTTGCTGTGACTGGCTGGCCAAGGTGTCGGCGCCGTCGGACAGCTTCGTGACGCCGGCCTTCAGCTGCGCGGTCTGGGCGGCGATCTGCTTGGGCAGTTCGTCGACCAGGGTGGTGATCCCGCCGGAGAGCTGGCCGGCACCCGCGGCCAGCGCGGCGGCGCCGGAGCGCAGGCTCTGGCCGGTCTTGGCGTCCTTGGTGTCGAGGGCTGCGGCGGCGGTGCCGGCCCCAGCCCGGAAGCCGCCGGTGAAGACGGGCTGGGCGGCCTCCTGCACGCGGGGGCAGACGGTCTGGGCGATCTCGCGGGCCAGTTCCGGGTCGTTGACGAGCTGGTCGAGCTGCTCGGCGATGGGGGTCTGGGCGGCCTCCAACACGGCCTTCTTCTGTTCCGGGGTCAGCTGCACCTCGGCGGGCATCTGGTCGAGGGCCCGGCCGAGCTGGGTGACGAGCTCGGTCTGGTGGGCGTCGACGGCGCCGGTGTCGATGCCGCGCATGGCCTGGGCCACCTGGGCGGCGCACTGGCCTCCGAACTGCTGGCTGTAGGCCTGCAGCACCTGCGGCGGGACGGCGGCGGTTCCGTCGCGCCAGGCGACGAGCTGGCGGTGGTAGGTGTCGAGGCCCGTGGAGAGCCCGGTGGCCCCGCCGGCCACCTGGGCGGCGCCGGTCTTGAGCTGACCCAGCTGGGCGAGGTCGCCGCTGGCGCCGGCCCGGGCGAGGCCGGACTCGAGCTGGTTGATGCCGCCGGCGAGCTGGCCGATCCCGTCGACGACCTTGCCGGTGCCGTCGGTGTACTGGGTGATGCCGCCGGCGAGTTCGGAGGCACCGCTGGCGAGCTTGTCGCCGCCGGTGACCAGTGCGGTGCCGTTGCGGTCGAGTTCGCCCATGCCGCGGCCGAGCTCCCCGACGCCTGTGGCGGCCTTGTCGGCTCCGTCTGCCAGCTCCTCGGCGCCGTCGGCGAGCTGCCCGGCGCCCTTGCCGATGGTGGTGACCTGCTGGCCCATCTGGTTGAAGCCGACGTAGATCTTGTCGAGGTAGCCGCTGGTCAGCATGGCATTGGTGGACTGGGCGGCGAGCTGGGCCACCTGCCGGGCGATCTGGGCGTCCTCGACGGGCGAGGCCGGGGAGGTCTGGACGTCGATGGTGGCCTGCTGGGCGTTGTCGGCGTCGCTGACGCTGGTGGCCGCCCTGGAGAAGCCTTCGGGGATGGTGACGACGGCCGCGTACTCGCCGCTGGCCAGGCCGGCCGCGGCGTCGGCGGGGTCGCTGAGCTTCCAGGTGATGTTCTTGGCGGGCTTGGCGACGATCTCGGCGGCGAGCTGGCGGCCGAGCGGCACCGGCTGGCCGTTGACCTCGACGGCCTTGTCGCTGTTGACGACGGCGGCGGTGACCTGGCCGAGCCGGTCGTCGCGGCCGTGGGCGGCGCCGAGCAGCAGGCCGGCGAGCAGGACGGGAACGAGCACCAGGGCCAGCAGTTTCCAGCCGGCCAGTGGGCGGCGCGATCCGGTGTGCTCCACGTGGAAGAGGGAGGGGGTCATGGCGGTTCTCACAGGCTCTCGTGGATGGTGGTCACGTCGGTGCTGGTGCCGGCCAGGGCATGGCGCGGGACGGGGTCCGGGGATCCGGTGCGGCCGTCGCGCAGCAGGATCGTGCGGTCGGGTTGCCAGCTGGCGATGGCCTCCCGGTCGTGGACGCCGAGCACGAAGGCGGGGGCGTCGCCGGCGGCGATGGTGCGACGCAGGGCCTCCAGGTCGGGGCCGGCGAGCCGGTCGGCGTCGTCGACGAGCACCAGGCGCGGGTGACGGGCCAGTGCTGCGGGCAGGTCGTGGGACAGTCCGGAGCGGTTGGTGGCGTCCAGCACGGCGGTGGCCTGGCGCACGTCGGCGGCGCGTTCGGGCAGCAGCCAGCCGGCGACGCGGGCCCGTCCGGAGTTGACCTCCAGCCGTCCGGCCAGCGCCAGCAGCAGGGCCCGCCGGGGGTAGTCGTCGCCCTGGACGACGGCCACCTGGCCGGGCTCCAGGTGCAGGCTGACCGGCCCGAAGATCCCGTCGACGGCGAGCTGTTCGGTGTGTAGGGCCTCGGGGTGGGTGCCGTCGGGGCCGGGGGGCGTGGGCCAGTCGGCGAGTTCGAGTTCGCGGTGCAGGCCCTCGCCCTCGACGTCGAGCACGGGCAGCAGCCGGTCGAGCCAGCCGGGCAGCCACCAGGCGCGAGAGCCGAGCAGCTGCAGCACGGCGGGCACGAGGGTCATCCGCACGATGAAGGCGTCGACGGCCACGCCGACGGCCAGGCCGAAGGCGATCTGCTTGATCGGTCCCATTCCTTCGGGGACGAAGAAGGCGAAGACGCTGAACATGATGACGGCGGCGGCGGTGACCACGACGGCGGAGTTGGCGAAGCCGGTGTGCACGGCCTGGCGGGCCAGGCGGTCGCGCAGGGCACGGTCCTCGGCGGCCTCGGGGTGCGCGCGCAGCGAGTGGACGTAGTCCTCGCGCATCCGGCTGACCAGGAAGACCTCATAGTCCATGGCCAGGCCGAACAGGATGCCCATGATGATGATCGGCATGAAGCTGATGATCGGGGCGGGGCGCTCCAGGTTGATGATGGCGGCGCCGATGCCCTCGTTGAAGACCAGCTGGGTGGCGCCGAAGGCCGCACCGACGCTCAGGGCGTAGCCGAGCGTCGCCTTGAGCGGCACCCAGACGGAGCGGAAGACCATCATCAGCAGCACGGTGGACAGGCCGACGACGAAGATGCCGAAGGGCAGCAGGGCGCGGGCCAGGCGCTGGGAGACGTCGATCTGGATGGCGGTGGAGCCGGTGACGGCGGTCTCGGTGTCGAGTTCGTCGGCCCAGGCGTCGTGCTGGTCGACCAGGCGCTGCACGAGGTCTGCGGTGGCGGGGTCCTCGGGGGCGGTGGTGGGCACCACCTGCACGAAGCCGGTGTCGGCATTGCGGTTGGGGGTGGCGATCAGGACGCTGGCGACGCCGGGGGTGTCCTCGATGTCGGCCTGGAGCCGCTTCATCACGCCCATCGGGTCGTTGCTGCCCAGGATGTCGGCGGTGACGATCAGTGGGCCGTTGTAGCCGACGCCGAAGTGTTCGCCGATCAGGTCATAGGTCGTCCGGGCGGGCTTGTGCTCCTCCTGCTGGCCGGCATTGGGCAGGCTCATCTGCAGGTTGGCGGCGGGCAGGCTGAGGGCTCCCAGCAGCAGGACGATGACGGCGACGGTCAGGGCCGGCAGCCTGGTCGCGGCGGCCACCCAGCGCTGGTAGATGCTGCGGTTGCCGGCCTTGCGGGCCTTGCGGGGGCGGGGCCGCAGCCGCTCCCCCATCAGTCCCATGAGCGCGGGCAGCAGGGTGAGGGCGATGACCACGGCCAGGGCGACGGCGATGGCGGCGAAGACGCCCATCACCGTGAGGAAGGGGATGTTGGCCAGCGCCAGCCCGACCAGGGCGATGCAGACGGTCAGCCCGGCGAAGACGACGGCCGAGCCGCTGGTGGCCACGGCGCGGGCGGTGGACTCCTCGACGTCCATCGGGGCGGCGCCGTCCTGGGGGCGCAGCTGTTCGCGGTGGCGGCTGAGGATGAACAGGGCGTAGTCGATGCCGACGGCCAGGCCGAGCATGACGGCGAGCATCGGGGTGGTGGAGCTGACCTTGGCCAGTCCGGCGCTGATGGTGAGCAGGAAGAGCGAGAGGGCGACGCCGATGACGGCGGTGACCAGGGGCAGGCCGGCGGCCAGCAGCGAGCCGAGGGTGACGAAGAGCACCACGAGGGCGATCAGGACGCCGAGCACCTCGGTGATGCTCATGCCGGGCACCTCGATGCTGAAGGCCTGGCCGCCCATGGAGACCTGGCTTCCCTGCGGGAGTTCGGATTCGGCCTTCTCGGCGAGGGCGACGAGCCGGCCGCGGTCGGCGTCGGTGAGGTCCTGCATCTCGCCGCGGAGCTGGAGCTGGATGAGGGCGGCGCGGCGGTCCTTGCTGATCATGCCGGTGGGGATCTCGGCATAGGGGTCGGCGACGCTGGTGACCAGCGGGTCCTTGGCCATCTCGTCGACGACCTGCTGGATCTCGCGCCTGGTCTCGGTCTGGTCGACCGATCCTCCGGGGGGCATGACGACGATCGCCTCGGCGGTGAGGGCGGCGGCTTCGGGGAAGGTGAGGCGCAGCTGGTCGAGGGCCACCTGGGAGGGGGCGCCGGGGATGGTGAACTCGTCGCTGTACTGGGCTCCCGAGAGCCCGGCCAGTGCGCCGCACAGTGCCATCACCGCAAGCCAGATGGCGATCACGCGCCGGGCGTGGCGGTGGCAGGCGCGGCCGAGCCGGTACAGGAAGGAGGACATCTTGCTCCCGGGATGGTGCACGGATGGATACACATCCGTATCCGATACGGCACTGTACTCGATACGGTACTGTATCCAAAGTCCGATCCCGGACCCGCACCCGAAGGGGGACCTCGTGACCACCCACAGCCAGGACAGCCCTCGATCCGCCCGCCGAGAGGCCACCCGCAGTCGCCTGATCGAGGCCGCCGTCGGCGTCATCGCGCGCAAGGGGGTGCTCGGCGCCAGCGTCGAGGAGATCTGCGAGGCGGCCGGCTTCACCCGCGGGGCCTTCTACTCCAACTTCGAGAGCAAGGATGCGCTGTGCATCGCCCTGCTCGACGCCCAGTGCCAGCGCCACCTGGCCGCCGCGCGCGAGGCAGTGGCGCGGATGGACCACGACCACGAGCTCGAGCGCCGCATCAATGACGCGCTCGAGGTCTTCGTCGCCGTCAGCGGTCAGGGCGCCGACGACGTGCTGGTCACCAGCGAGCTGCGCCTCTATGCCGCCCGCGAGCCCGCCCTGCGGGAGGCCTTCACCGCCTACCAGGCCCGGATCACCCCGCTCTTCGCCACCCTGATCGAGGACGGACTGGCGGCGGCCGGGCTGCGCCTGACCGTGGGGATGGACGAGGTGCTGAGCCTGCTGCACGCCGTCCACGACCAGAACAGCCTCGACCAGCTGGTCGCCGGCGATGAGCCCGGCTCCCCGCGCACCGTCCAACTGCTCTCCCAGGTGCTGCGGGCCTTCATCACCACGGCCTGAGTGCCACGGCGGGGGCGCACGAAAAGATCTCGGAAGATCCGGTCCCCTGGGGGGACCGGATCTTCCGAGATCTTCTGGTGGTGGCCAGCCGGCGCCTCGACAGGCTAGGAACCCGTGTCCTCACGATCCCCGAGCCCGTCGAGGGGAAGCTCAGTACCCGATCCCCGCCAGGTACTCCCGCGAGTCGGCCAGGCAGTCGAAGGGGTCGCGGCCGTAGGTGAGGTCCTGCTCGATGAAGAAGTACTCCGCACCGGCCTCCAGGCTGGCGGGCAGCAGCTCGGGCCAGTTCATGTTGCCCTGGCCCACCTCGGCGAACTCGATGATGTTGACGAACATGTCATAGCCCTTCTTCATGTCGCCGGCCATCATCAGGTCGAGGGCCTCCTGGGGCAGGGCACCGACCCGGTAGTCCTTGACATGGATCAGCTTGCACACGCCCGAGTAGGCCTTGAGCATGTCGAGCGGGGCCATGCCGCCGCGCTGCACCCAGTGCAGGTCCACCTCGAAGCCCAGGTCGGGGGCGACGCGACGCACGATGTCGAACATGCGCTCCCCGTCGAACTTGGCCAGGTCGACGTGGTGGTTGTGGTAGCACAGCGCGATCCCCTCGGCCTTCAACCGGGCCGCGTAGGGCTGCACCTCCGCCGCCCACTGCTCACAGGCCTGCTTGGAGACCATCGCGGTGAAGGGCATCATGCCGATACGCAGGAAGCGGCAGTCGAGACGCCGGCAGTCGGTGACGATCTTGTCGAAGTCCTCGGCCAGGGTGTCCATCAGCATCGGGCCGGGGTGCAGGCCCACCGAGAGGGCACCCACCTCGATGCCGAGCTCCTTGACGCCCCGCTCCAGCGCGGCGGTGTTGGCCTCGTCCATCGGGATCTGCGAGACCTCCACGGCCTTCAGGTCCAGCTCCGCGATCTTCTCGAGCACGGGCCACATGCCCATCTCGGAGACCTTGTCCTTCAGCATCATCATCTGCACGCCGAGCGTTGCCATTGTTCTTCCTTTCATCCCCTCGACAGGTCCGGGGACAGTGGGCTGGTGGAGGGTGGAGCCGGTGGCCGTCGTGGCAGCGTCAGACGCGACCGAGCGCGACAATGCCCGACGAAGGAGGGCTTGCGCGAGTGAGTCGAGCTGCGCGACGGCCAGCCGGCGCAGCCCGACCCTTCAGCTCAGGAGCGGGGCTCGAACTTGCCCTCTTCGCGGATCCGCTTGTTCAGCTCCTCCAGGTAGCGGGCCTCGTCGAAGTCGACCAGGCTGACCTCCTCGCCGGTCCAGGCCGACAGGTGGATGCCATTGGCCAGGCGCACGCCGTGGATGCCGTCGCCACCGGGGGCCAGCAGCTCTTCGCCGTCGAGCACGGCGGCGGCGAAGTTGCGCAGCACCTCGCGGTGCTGCTCGCCCCAGACCGAGCCGTAGTCCTTGGTCTCGGTGGTCATCACGTCGGACAGGTCGAGCTGGCCCTTGAAGAGCTTTCCGACCTCCTCCATGCTCATGGCCTTGCTGTACTCCTGTTCGGGCTGCGAGAGACGGGTGATGGTGACCTTCTTCGAGTCCTCGACGACGACCTTGCCCTTGTCGCACAGGATCTCGAGGCGGTCGGTGCCCATCATGTCGTGGGTGCAGGTGGTGAAGGTGCCGGTGGCGCCCTCGCCGAAGTCCACCAGGGCGGTCACCTCGTCCTCGACGACGATGTCGCGGCGGAAGCCGAAGCTGGCCTTGGCGACCACGCTGTTCGGCACGCCGCAGATCCACTGCCACAGGTCGAGCTGGTGGGGTGCCTGGTTCACCAGGACGCCACCGCCCTCGCCGCCCCAGGTGGCGCGCCAGTCGGACTGCTCGTAGTAACCCTGGGGACGCCACCAAGTGGTGATGATCCACGAGCTGTGGCGCAGCGCGCCGAGCTCACCGGAGTCCAGCAGCGCCTTGAGGTCCTTGTAGAGCGGGTTGGTGCGCTGGTTGAAGAAGACGCCGAAGACCAACTCGGGCTTGCCGGCGGCGTAGTCGATCAGTTCACGGGCCTGCTTGGTGTAGACGCCGACGGGCTTCTCGACCAGGGCGTGGATGCCCTTCTCCAGCGCCTTGATGCCCATCTCGGGGTGCAGGTAGTGCGGCACGGTGGTGACCACGGCGTCGACCAGGCCGGAGTCGAGCATCTCGACGTAGTCGGTGAAGAAGGGCACGCCCAGCTCGTCGGCGCGGGCCTTCTTCGACTCGTCGATGTCGGCGATGGCGCCGATGGTCATGTTGGGCACCTGGCCGTCGTGGATGAAGGTGGCGTACATGCCGCCCTCGGCACCGAGGCCGATGATGCCCAGGCGAAGCTGCTTGTCAGTCATGTTCTCTCCTTGCGCGGGATTGGGAAGATCGGGAGTGCGGAATCACTGGTGGCCGACGGACTCGTCGAAGCTCTGCCGGTAGACCTCCTTGAGCATCCGCAGGGATGCCATCGCCTCGCCGGGCCCGATCCAGAAGGGTTCGGGGTCGTCGAGGCGGGAGTGGAAGTCGGCGATGAAGGCCTGGTGCGAGAGCCCCCAGTAGCTGCGTCCGGTGGTGGTGATGACGCGCTCGGCGACGTCGCGGGTGCTGCCGTCGAGCAGGCGCACGTGCAGTCCGCCGGCGACGGTGGCGACGCCCTTGGAGCCGTAGACCTCGAGCTCCACATTGCGGTGCACCGCATTGGTCAGGCTGCCGACGAAGGTGGAGGTGATGCCGCCGGGGTGGGTGAACCAGGCGGTGGCGACGTCCTCGACCTCGCTCACCTCGCCATAGCGCAGGCTGGCGGCCTGGCCCCGGACCTCGACGGGTTCGCCGAAGAGCCACTGCAGCAGGTCGAGGGTGTGGATGGCCTGGTTGATGAGCAGGCCGCCGCCGGCGGTGCTCCATCGGCCGCGCCAGGGCCGTGCCTGGTAGTAGTCGGGCGTGCGGCTCCACACCACCGAGGCATAGGCGCCCTGCACCTCGCCCAGTTCCCCGTCGTCGAGGACTTGCTTGAGGGCCTGGGCGGTGAGGTTGTAACGGTTCTGGAAGCAGATGCCGAGCTTTGCCGTGCTCGCCTGGGCGGCCTGGACGAGCTGCTGGCCGGCGGCCAGGGTGTTGGCCAGCGGTTTCTCCTGCACGACGTGGATGCCGGCGGCGAGCACGTCGCTGGTCACCTGGGCGTGCTGGTGGTGCGGGGTGGTGACGTGCACGACGTCGGGCCGCAGCTGCTCCAGCAACTGCTGGTGGTTCTCGAAGACGGGCACGCCGGGGGCGAGGGCTTCGGCCCGGGCGCGTCCGTCGGCTTCGGTGTCGGCGATGCCGAGCAGGTCGATGCCCAGTTCCTGGAAGGCCTCCAGGTGGACGACACTGACGTCGCCGCAGCCGACCAGTGCCGCGGTGGTCACTGGAAGTCGACTCCCTCGGCGCGCAGCAGGCCGACCAGGGCGCCGTGTGCCTTGGTCCACAGCTCGGGTCCGCTCATGGCGCCGAACTCGGTGTAGTCGCCCAGGTGGGGTTCGATCGACAGGAAGCCGTCGTAGCCGGACTCGTGCAGGGCGTGCAGGATCTCGGGCACCTGCCCGTCGCCTTCGCCGACGGGGACCACGTCGGGGGTGTTGGCGACGGCATCCTTGAGGTGGATGTAGGCCAGGTGGGGGCGGACCAGCGGGTAGGCCTCGTCGAAGGGCTTGACGCCGCACTGGACGTAGTTGGCGGGGTCGAGGATGGCCTTGAGGTGCTCGGAGCCGACGGACTCGATGATGTCGACGCAGCGGCGCGGGATGTCGCCGTAGATGTCCTTCTCGTTCTCGTGCAGCAGCGTGACGCCGCCGGCCTCGGCCACCTCGGTGATGGCCTTCATGCGGCGGATCACCTCGTCGCGGTGGCTGTCGGGGTCGTCGCCCTCGGGGATGAAGAAGCTGAAGACGCGAATGTTGGTGGTCTCGAAGAAGTGGGCCACCTGGACGGCATGCTTCATGGCCCCCAGGTGCGGTTCGAAGTCGTCGGTGACCTTGATCTTGCCGATCGGGGAGCCGATGGAGCTGACCTTGATGCCGGCTTCGTCGAGCATGGCCTTGGCCTTCTCGCGCTGGGCCTGGTCGAGCAGCAGGATGTTCTGCCCCCAGGCGCTGCGGAACTCGAGGTGGGTGACGCCGAGCTGCTTGAGCAGCTGGAGCTGTTCGCCGAAGTCATCGGCGATCTCGTCGGCAAATCCGGTCAGGGTCCACATGGTGCTCTCCTGTCGTCGCGTCCTGGGCAATGGCCCTGCCGATGCCGCGCTGGCGACGGCTGCGACGGGCCCCATCACCCTTCGCCGCCACGCTAGGCAGGGGCCGGGTGGCTGGGAACCGGTTGCCATCCTTTTCCCGCCGCGGTCCACCGATCGGCCTGCCGCGTGCACACTGGCCCGGCAGGTGTGAGTCTTGTCACAACGATTGATGGGAGGAGGGGATGGATGCCGCGACGCGATGTGGGCCTGGCGGTGCTGGTGATCCTGGTCTGGGGCGTCAACTTCGTCGCCGCCAAGATGGCCATGGAGACCTTGCCGCCCCTGTTGATGGCCGCGCTGCGCTTCGTGCTGGTGGCCCTTCCGGCGGTCTTCGTCATTGCCCGGCCCCGCATGGGTTTCTGGCCGGTGCTGGCCTCGGGCCTGACGATGGGCGCGCTGCAGTTCGGACTGCTCTATGTCGGCATGATGCTGGGCATGCCCGCGGGCCTGGCCTCGCTGGTGCTGCAGGTGCAGACCCTGTTCACCGTGGTGATCGCGGCGACGGTGCTGCGCGAGCGGCCCAACCGAATGCAGGTGGCGGGCATCGTGATCGGCCTGGTGGGCATGGCGGTGGTGGGGGCGCAGTACCTGGCCGCCGCCCCGGTGCTGCCCTTCCTGCTCACCGTCGGCGCCGCGCTGAGCTGGGCGTTCGGCAATGTGATCACGCGACGCCACCCGCCGCGTACGGGCTTCTCGCTTGTGGTCTGGTCGGCGCTGGTGCCGCCGGTCCCGCTGTTGCTGGCCTCCTTCTGGCTGGAGGGCGGCCCTGCCAGTGCACTGGCCGCGATCCAGCACGTGAGCCTGCGCTCGCTGGGCGGCTTGGCCTTCATCGCCTATGGCGCCTCGATGTTCGGCTATGGCATCTGGAATCTGTTGTTGAGCAGGCACTCGGCGGCGAGCGTCGCCCCATGGTCGATGTTCGTCCCGGTGATCGGGGCCGGGGCGGCCTGGCTCTACGACGGTGAGCTCCCCACGCCGCTGGGTATCCTCGGGGCTGCGATCACTGTGACTGGCGTGCTGCTGGCGCTGGGGGTGGGCAACCGGGTGCTGCGGCGCCGCGCCAACCCTCCCGTCCCGACGCCCCACAGCGAACCGCCCGGTCTGTGAGGAGCTGACGACCCGAACTCTTGGTCTGACCACATGGCCCCTCATCCGCCACTTCAGCCAGCACTCGCCGTGCGGGGCCTGCGGCGACTACCGTGGCGCGGGTGAACATGGAGAAAGTGGTCTTCGGCTTTTTCGTCCTGATGTCCGCCACGTTGAACTTCGGCTTCTTCATCGGCGACATGGGCAATCCGCAGCTGCACAATGTCTACGAGCTGTATGCCGCCGTGGTGGTGAACCTGATCGCCACCGTGCTCAAGTTCGGTGACCGCACCCAGATCGGCGCGGTCCACCTGGCCACCTCGCTGGTGGCAGTGATCCAGCTGGTCCTGGCGGCGGGCGTCCACATCTGGGTGACCCAGGCCTCCGAGGCCGGGCTGACGGTGGCACACACCTCGTCAGTGGTCTCGCTGTCGGGAGGAGCGCTGCTGGCCAACATGGTCTCGTTGATCCTGCTGGTCATCGAGACCGCCTCCTACCGTCGCCGCTGACCATGGCCCCGATGGTCTCTCGGCCCTGGCATTCCACCCGTCGCCTGCGGCGGGTGGAGGTGGACGTGCCCACCGATGTGCCGTCCACGGAGGCGATCTTCCTGGTGCTGCGCCGGATGCGCTTCCCCCTGATCGTGCTGATCGTGATCTTCTCGATCAGTTCGCTGGGCCTGAGCCTCATCCCTGGCGTCGACTCCGAGGGCAATGCCTGGCACATGAGCCTGTTCGATGCCTTCTACTTCATCAGCTACACGGCGATGACGATCGGCTACGGCGAGCTGAACTACACCTTCACCAGCGCCCAGCGCATGTGGGTGACCCTGACGATCTATGCCTCGGTGGTGGCCTGGGCCTATGTCTTCGGCTCGCTCTTCGCGCTGCTGCAGGAACCGGCCTTCCGCAATGCGGTGAACCTGCAACGCTTCCGCAGCAAGGTCAAGGGCATCCACGAACCCTTCCTGCTGCTGGCCGGTTACGGTCAGGCCGGCCGCACCCTGGCCATGGCGCTGGACACGGCCGGACGGCGGCTGGTGGTGGTCGACGAGGATCCCGAGCGGATCGACGTGCTCACCACCGACCAGTTGACCGGTGACGTGCCTGCCATCCAGGGTGACCCGCGCAATCCTGCCCTGCTGGGCCTGGCGGGGCTGGGCCATCCGATGTGCGAGGGGGTGATCGCGATGACCGACAAGGACGAGATGAACCTGGCGGTGGTGATGTCGGCCGATCTGCTGCGCCCCGAGGTGCCGGTGATCACCCGCTGTTCCGAACGGTCCAACATGGCGCGGATGCTCGACTTCTCCCCCCAGGCGGTAATCAATCCCTTCGACCGCTACGGCGCCTATCTGGTGATGGCACTGAACCGGCCGGCCACCCACCAGCTGAGCTCCTGGCTGATGAGCGAGCCGGGCACCGAGATGCCGCCATTGCACGAGGAACTGGCCAATGGCCGGTGGATGGTCAGTGCCGACGGCCGTTTTGGCCGCGAGGTGGCACTGGACCTGCGCTCGGCCGGGCTCGAGGTGGAGGAGGTCTCCCCCGAGGACGGCATGCCCGACTTCACGGGCATCGTCGGCTTCGTGGCAGGCGTGGAGAGCGACACCACCAACCTGTCGATGGCCGCCCATGCCCGTCTGGTGAACCCCGAGATGTACCTCTCGGTGCGGCAGAAGTCGATCCACACCACCAGCCTGCTGCGCGCCTTCGAACCCGACAGCGTCTTCATCGCCACCGACCTGGTGGCCCTGGAGACCCTGGCCCGGCTGGAGTCCCCGCTCTACTGGGGTTTCGTCGAGGACCTGCAGCTGCTGGACAACGAGGAGGCGCTCGAGGTGCGACAGCGCATCACCGACCGGGTGGGCGAGAGCTGCCCGATCCCGCGACTGATGACGGTGCTGCCGCACGAAGCGCCGGCGGTCTGCCGCTGGCTGGACCGCGGTCACGAGGTGAGCATCGCCGACCTGCTGCGCGATCCGGACGACCGGGACCACCCCATCAGCGTCTTTCCCTACATGCACAAGCGTGGCGACGAGATCACCTACCTGCCCGACCCGCAGACCCCGCTGCGCAAGGGCGACCAGGTCGGCCTGCTGGGACGCGATCGCGGCCTGAGCCAGCTGGACGCCATCGCCTACTCCGATGCCTCGGTGGAGTACCTGTGCACCGCGCGCGCGGTGCCCGACACCTGGTTCTGGCGGGTCATCACCGGACGCAACAACGACTGAGCGATCTCCTGCGCGCCCGTCCTGTGGGCGGTGATGATGCGTCCACAGCCGGCTCATGGCACAGTGCCTGCTCTGTGCATTCCGGCTTCGTCTTCGACTCGCGGTGGAAGCCGAGCGCCATGGATGCCCGCTTCAACCGCGCACCAACAATGTCAGCGACGCCAGCCTGGTCCTGACCACCACCACCGACGGCCGGGCCGGGGCGGTGGTCAGTGCCGGCTGCAGCCTGGGCCCCGTTGCTCCGGTTCGTCCCGTTTTCCACGGAGAAAGCCGGGGCAACAGGCGTAGTGTGGGTGCCATGTGCGAGTACTGCGGATGCCGTTCCATCGAGCTCATCGGTCGTTTCACCGAGGAGCACTACAGCGTCATCGACCGGCTGGGGGACCTCGGCCGCGCCGTCGCGACCGGAGACCTCGACACGGTGGGCCATGCCGGGGTCGAGCTGGCCAACCTGCTGTGGCCCCACACGAAGGCCGAGGAGGCCGGGCTCTTCCACGAGATGCGCAAGGACGAGGACTTCACCGAGACCATCGACTCGCTGTGCCGCGAGCACGCCAGCCTCGACGACCAGCTGGAGCGCGTGCTCGACGGGAACCTCGAGGAGTACCCTGCCTTCGAGAAGGCGCTGCGCAACCACATCGACCACGAGGAGAACGGCCTGTTTCCCGCGGCGGCGGTGAGCATCGACGGTGACACCTGGGAGACCATCAACCAGCTCACCCACGACTACGACCATGCTGCCGGCATCGAGCACGCCCACGGCGAGCACGGCCAGGGGCTGGGAGAGCGAGCCCACGCCCACTGAGCCCCCGCCAGCCGGCCACTCCCCTCGACGCAGGCGGAAACACGCCCGAAACATCGGCTCGCTATGCTCTGCAGGTGGTTCGGGGCCGAGCGCCGCGGCCACATTTTCTTTTGCGGACAGGGGAAGACATGCACAAGATCGGTTTCGACCGCGACAAGTACCTGGCAATGCAGTCCGAGCACATCGAACAGCGTCGTCAGCAGTTCGGCGGCAAGCTCTACCTCGAGTTCGGCGGCAAGCTCTTCGACGACATGCACGCCTCCCGGGTGCTGCCGGGATTCACCCCTGACAACAAGATCGAGATGCTGCACACGCTGGCCGACGAGGCCGAGGTGGTCATCGCCGTCAGCGCGGCCGACCTGGCCGGCACCAAGGTGCGGGCAGACCTGGGGATCACCTACGAGGACGACGTCCTGCGCCTGGTCGACGCCTTCCGCAGCTACGGGCTGCTGGTCTGCAGCATCGTGATCACCCAGATGAGCGAGGACAACCGCCCCGCCAAGGCCTTCAAGCGCAAGCTGGAGAAGCTCGGCCTCAAGGTCTACCGCCACCACCCGATCAAGGGCTATCCCAATGACGTCGCCCACGTGGTCAGCGATGCCGGCTACGGGAAGAACGAGTACATCGAGACCAGCCGCGACCTGGTGATCGTGACGGCCCCCGGCCCCGGCAGCGGCAAGATGGCCACCTGCCTGAGCCAGCTCTTCCACGACCACAAGCGCGGGATCAGCTCCGGCTATGCCAAGTTCGAAACCTTCCCGATCTGGAACCTGCCGCTGGACCACCCGGTCAACATCGCCTACGAGGCCGCCACCGCCGACCTCGACGACGTGAACATGATCGACCCCTACCACCTGGCCGCCTATGGCGAGCAGTGCGTCAACTACAACCGCGACGTGGAGGTCTTCCCGGTCCTCACCCGCCTGTTCGAGACGATCCTGGGCAGCTCGCCATACAAGTCGCCCACCGACATGGGCGTCAACATGGCCGGGCACTGCATCAGCGACGACGAGGTCTGCCGCGAGGCATCCAGGCAGGAGGTGATCCGTCGCTGGTACAAGGCACTGGCCCAGGAGCGCCGCGAGGAGCTGGAACCGGCCCAGTCGGACCGGGTGGCCCTGCTGATGAGTTCGCTGGGGATCGAGGGCACCGACCGCCGAGTAGTGAAACCGGCCCTGGACCTGGCGAAGAAGACCAAGGCGCCGGCCGCCGCGATCGAGCTGGCCGACGGCACCATCATCACGGGCAAGACCAGCCCGCTGCTGGGCGCCTGCTCGGCGATGCTGCTCAATGCGCTCAAGCACCTGGCCGGGATCGACCCGAAGGTGAACCTGCTGGCGCCGGAGAGCATCGAGCCCATCCAGACGCTCAAGACGCAGCACCTGGGCAGCAAGAACCCACGCCTGCACACCGACGAGGTGCTGATCGCCCTGAGCGTCAGCGCCAATTCCGACGACGATGCCCGCCGTGCGCTGGCCGAGGTGGCCCAGTTGCGCGACTGTGACGTGCACACCTCGACGATCCTCGGCTCGGTCGACGAGGGCATCTTCCGCAACCTGGGGGTCCGGGTCACCAGCGAGCCGGTCTTCCAGAGCAAGAGCCTCTACCGCAAGCGCTGATCCGCTCGCCCGGGGATTGACGCGCGGTCTCGACGCGCAGGCCGGCC
>NZ_JBHWOO010000058.1:0-3533 GCF_043424415.1 Luteococcus sp.
TCAACCCCACCCCAAAAGGCAGGACATCAATGGCCACGGGTAAAACATTTGGCATTGACTTTAGACACGCTGTTGAGTTCTCAAGAATCGGGTGCGACCCGCACATCCATCCCGAAGGACATCCGCTTGGGGCAACTCGACAAAACTTACTGCAACCAACTCCCCGATGTCAAACCGGCTTGTCAGCTGTACTTCCTGGAGGCTTCTCACGGCCCCCGTCGCCAGGCGACTCGGAGTACACTACGTGGCGTGTCGGCTTGCGTCAAGCGAGCTTTCCCACCACCACCCAAATACACTTCTCCCCTTGGTCACGGGCCACTGGCCTGTGAGGGGCGACATTGTCTGGGTGTCCTCTCGGCCGGCTCCCCGAACTGTTGTCCGTAGCGCCACTCACCGAGGAGGCTTGGAAGACATTAGTCGGTTGCTCCCGTGCGCGCAAATCGGGGTGCGGCGCACCCGCGCCACACCCCGATCACACCTTGTCAACGCAGCCTACAGATCCTCAGGCCGTGAACTCCAGGGCCCCGAGGGTCTTCTTGCCGCGGCGCAGGAGTGCGAAGCGGCCGTCGAGCAGGTGGTCCGCGGTCAGTCGCTGCTCGGGATCGGTGACCTTCTGGTTGTTCAGGTAGGCGCCACCCTCGGCGACGGCCCGTCGGGCGGCACCCTTCGAGGCCACGACCTTGGCGTCGGTCAGCGCATCGACGATGGTGGGAAGCTCCGTCCCGGACACCTGCGACAGGCCCACCTCGTTCATCACTGCCTGGAGCGTCTGGCTGGGAAGGGCGGACAGGTCGCCCCGGCCGAACAGTGCCTGGGCGGCATCCACCGCCGCCTCCCGCTCGGCCACCGAGTGCACCAGGTCGGTGATGTCGTCCGCCAGTGCCTTCTGGGCAGCGCGGCGGTGCGGCTCGGTCTGGGTGAGATGGTCGAGCTGGTCGATCTCGTCGCGGTCCCGGTCGCTGAAGACCTTGAGGTAGTCGATGACCTTCGCATCCTCTGCATTCAGGAAGAACTGGTGGAAGGCATAGGGCGAGGTCATGGTCGAGTCGAGCCAGACCGTGCCGGACTCGGTCTTGCCGAACTTGGACCCGTCGGCCTTGGTCAGCAAGGGGGTGCACAGGCCGTGAACCTTGCCACCCTCGCTGCGACGGATCAGCTCGACACCCGAGGAGATGTTGCCCCACTGGTCCGAAGCACCGGTCTGCAGGGTGCAACCCTTGGTCCGGTAGAGCTCGCGGTAGTCCAGCGACTGCAACAGGATGTAGCTGAACTCGGTGTAGCTGATGCCCGATTCAAGACGACTGGCCACCACGTCCCGAGCCAGCATCCGGTTCACCGAGAAGTACTTGCCCACGTCGCGCAGGAAGTCCAACGTACCGAGGTCCTTGGTCCAGTCGTAGTTGTTGACCACCTCGGCGCCATTGCTGCCATCGAAGTCGACGAAGCGGCTCACCTGCGAGCGGATCCGCTCCACCCACTGCTCGACGATCTCCTTCGGGTTGAGGTTGCGCTCGCTGCTCATCCGCGGATCACCGATCAGACCGGTCGCGCCGCCCACCAGGAGCAGCGGCTTGTGGCCGGCTGCCTGGAGACGCCGCCAGACCATCAACTGGACCAGGTTTCCGAAATGGATGCTGGGGGCGGAAGGGTCGAAGCCCACATAACCGGTGACCGGCCCCTCGTCGAGATGGGCCGCCAGGGCAGCCTCGTCGGTCGACTGGTAGACCAGCCCTCGCCACTTCAATTCATCCAGTACGGCATTCACGCGACCCACCCTAGTCGACTCCCCCTGCCCGGCACCGGCACGTCACCGAGCGCGGACCGGGTCCCAGTCGGCCAGCCCGTCCAGGAGCTCGGCCAGACACTGTTCGCACTCGTCCAGCTGGTCACGCACGGCCGAGGTCGCGGTCCCTCCACGGCCATTGCGCGCGTCGATCGATCCCTCGACGGTGAGCACCTCCAGCACCTCGGGGGTGAGGTTCTCGTCGATGCCGGGCAGCTCGTCGGCAGTGAGCTCGTAGAGCTCCTTGCCCTTGCTCTCGCAGTACTGCACCGCCTTGCCCGAGATGTCGTGGGCCAGGGCGAAAGGCACCCGCTGGCGCACCAGCCAGTCGGCCACGTCGGTGGCCAGGCTGAAGCCCTCGGGCGCGCGCTGGGCCATCCGATGGGTCTGGAAGTCCAGGGTCGCAATGGTGCCGGCCATGGCCGGCAGCAACATGTGCAGCTGGTCCAGGGCGTCGAAGACCGGCTCCTTGTCCTCCTGCAGGTCACGGTTGTAGGCCAGGGGCAGCCCCTTGAGCGTGCTCATCAGACCGGCCAGGTCGCCGATCAGACGACCGGCCTTGCCACGGGCCAGCTCGGCGACGTCGGGATTCTTCTTCTGGGGCATGATCGACGAGCCCGTCGACCAGGCGTCGTGCAGCTTGGCGAAACCGAACTCCACGGTCGACCACAGGATGATCTCCTCGCTGATCCGCGAGAGGTCCACCGCGATCTGGGCCAGCACGAAACAGGCCTCCGCCACCAGGTCGCGGGCGGCCGTACCGTCGATGGAATTCGGCACCGAGCCGTCGAAACCGAGGTCGCGGGCCACCGCCTGGGGGTCGAGACCCAGGGAGGTGCCGGCCAGCGCGGCCGAGCCATAGGGCGAGACCGCCAGGCGACGGTCCAGGTCGGCGATGCGGTCCACGTCGCGCAGCAGCGGCCAGGCGTGTGCCAGCAGGTGGTGGGACAGCAACAGCGGCTGCGCCGACTGCAGGTGCGTGCGACCGGGCATGGGCGCACCCAGGTGCGTCGTTGCCTGGCCGTGCAGCGCGCGAACCACCTCGGCCACCTCAGAGGCGATCACGCGCAGCTCCTCGCGCAGGTAGCTGCGCACCAGTGTTGCGATCTGGTCATTGCGGGAACGACCGGCCCGCAGGCGGCCGCCCAGCTCACGGCCGACGACCTCGACCAGCCCGCGCTCCAGTGCGCCGTGGACGTCCTCGTCGCCGGCGGCCGGGACGAACTCGTCCTCCACCACGCGACGGTCCAGCTCCCCGAGCCCGGCCACCAGCTCGCGGTGCTCGTCATCGGTCAGCAGCCCCGCGCGGTGCAGCGCGTGGGCGTGGGCCACGGAACCGGCCAGGTCATGCCGGGCCAGACGCCAGTCGAAGTGCGTCGACTTGCTCAGGGCAAACATGGCATCCGCGGGGCCGCCGGCGAAGCGTCCTCCCCAGAGCATTCCCTCGGCATGGCCCTGCTCGGACTTGTTCACGTCAAAAACTCCTCATTGGTCGTCGGCCCGGCGTCCCCACCGGGTCCAGTCTTGCGGTCCTCGAGTCGAAGGGCCAGCTGCGGGCCCAGCCGTGGAAGGACGATCGGGCTCAGGCCTCGTCGGCGGCCTGGCTCCCGCCCATCTCCATGAAGCGCGCTGCCAGGGCTCCCCCACCGTCGACCTCGCGGGCGATCAACAGGACGGTGTCATCCCCGGCGATGGTCCCCATGATCTCGTGCCAGTTGGTGCGGTCGATGGCCGAGGCGAAGTACTGCGC
>NZ_JBHWOO010000059.1:0-2619 GCF_043424415.1 Luteococcus sp.
GCAGTCGCGCATCCTGCGCGTGCCGGTCTCGGGCATGCCGCCGTTGGGCACGTCGCTGCCGGGCATGTCGCTGCCAGGCATGTCGCTGCCAGGCACATCGCTGTCGGGCCTGTTATTGCCAAGCCTGTTGCTGCGGGCATCCGCCTCCGGACTCATGCCGGCAACCGGTACAGCTCGTCGCGGTGCTGGTCGGTGACCTCTGCGGCGGGTAGGTCGAAGGCGATCCGGCCCTGCCGCAGGCCGATCACGCGGTCGCACATGCCGCGGGCGATGTCGAAGTCGTGCAGGCTCACCAGCAGGGCGCGGTCTCCCTCGCCCACCACGTCGGTGAGCAGGCCCATCACCACGCGGGCGCGCTGCGGGTCCAGGCTGGAGATGGGTTCGTCCGCCAGCACCAGAGCGGGATCCTGCACGATGATGCGGGCCAGGGCCACGCGCTGCTGCTCCCCGCCGGAGAGGCGCTCGGTACGGGTGGCGGCCAGCTCCTCGATGCCCAGGCGGGCCATCGCGGCGTGGGCGGTCTCGACCTCCAGTGGCCGCACCAAGGAGGCCAGGGACCGCCACAGCCCCCAGCGGCCCAGGTGGCCCGCATTGACATTGTGGATCGCAGCCAGCGGCCCGATCAGGTCCAGGCGTTGGTGGACGGTGCCGATCCGGGCGCGCACCGTCCGCATCCGGCGCCAGCTCGCCACCCCCAGGTCGGTACCGAGCGTGGTGACGGTGCCGCTGCTGGGGGTGATGGAACCGTTGGCGAGGCCCAGCGCGGTAGACTTGCCGGCGCCGCTGGGTCCCACCAGGGCGACCTTCTCCCCGGGGTCGACGGTGAAGGAGGCATCCAGCACGGTGCGGGCGCCATAGCGGACGGTGACGCCGTCCAGCTGCAGGGCGGGCGGTTCAGCGGCGCTCATCAGCCGATCAGCCCCAGCTCGCGGGCGACCTCCTCGATCTGCTGGTAGTCCTCGGCCTTCGCCGGGATGAAGGACTGCGCGCCGTAGGACTCGGCGATCGCACGTCCCTCCTCTGACTCGTGCATGGTGAGCATGGCGTCGGTGAGCTGCTGGGTGAAGCCGTCGCCGAAGCGCGCGTCGGCGTCGCCGCGCAGCAGCCAGTGGTAGTCATGGAACTCGGGCGAGACCAGCACCTCGATGACTTTGTCGGTGTCGATGCTGCCCTCCTCCATGCGGGCCTGCCACACCTGGCTGTTCAGGGCACCTGCCTCGTAGGAGCCGGAGGTGACCAGCTCGATGGTGGAGTCGTGGGAGCCGGAGAAGCCGGGCTCACCGGCCAGGTCGGATTCGGCCACGCCGGCCTGGGACAGGAAGTAGGAGGGCATCAGGCGGCCGGAGGTGGAGGTCTCCGAGCCGAAGGTGACGCGCTTCCCGGCCATCACGGACAGTCCTTCCACGGAGTCCACCGGGTCGATGCCGGCTTCCGCGTTGGCGATGAACACGCTGGTGAAGGAGGGGTCGATGTCGCGCTGGGCGACGATGGTGGCCTCCGGGTTCTGCAGCTGGGCCTGCACCCCGGTGAGGCCGCCGTAGAACACCAGGTCCAGGTCGCCGGCGCCGAACAGGCTCACCGAGGCGGCATAGTCCGGCACCGGCACGTACTCCACGTCGATGTCGAGCACGCTCGCCAGGTGGTCGGCGAAGGCCTCCTCGCGCTCGGTGAGGGCGTCCGGGTCCTGATCGGGGATGGCGCTGATGCGCAGTGGCTGGCCGGAGCCGCCGCCCGCACCTCCCCCATCGGCCGAGCCGTCACCGCTGCCGGTCGAGCAGGACGCGGTGAGCCCCACCCCCGTGACCGCGGCCCCGGTGAGGGCAAGACGGGCTAGGGCGGCGCGGCGGGTGAGCATGGTTCTCCTTCGGTGCGGTCGCGTGGCGGCGTCTGCGCTTTGTCGGCGGGTCGACGGAGCCTGCGCGTCTGTGCCTGCGCGACGGCGCGCGGGCCGACGAGTGACCACTGTGACCTGGTTCTCCGGGCGTATCAGGCATCCTATGACGGATTCCGGAACGGGGGCACCGTGTGTGCCTCGTGGGGCGCATGCTGGCAGCTCATTGCCGCCAGGCACGATCCGCCCAATGCTGCATCTGGCGACTCAGCCGGATCGTCGAGCAGGTCGACGAGGTGATCGACCGACTCGATCGGCCGGGTCGAAGCGGCGGTCCTGGAGTTCGCGTAACCATCGGTCGACGTCACCAGTGCTGACGTGCACACTGCACGGTCCGTCAGCGTGCTCGTCACCGGCGCGAGGCCAGCACGATCCCCCGGTACGCCACACCGATCGCGACCAGCACCAGGCCGGCCACCAGGGTGCTGCCAGGCAGGGCCGCCACCAGCAGCAGGCAGCCCACCAGCCCCATCACCTGCAGGGCCTTGGGGAACAGGCGGTGCTCTTCGGTCTGGGTGAAGGCGGCGATGTTGGCGACCGCGTAGTACAGCAGCACCCCGAAGGCGGAGGCGGTGATCGCCACCAGCACGTCGCTGGCCAGCAGCACCAGCAGCACCACGGCGATGCCGACGGTGATCTCGGCCCGCTGCGGCACCGAGTAGCGCTGGCTCACGTGGGCGAGGGGTCGGGGCAGGTCCCCCTCGCGCGCCATGCCGAGCATGGTGCGG
>NZ_JBHWOO010000060.1:0-3070 GCF_043424415.1 Luteococcus sp.
TTCGGCGTGGGTGCCGTGCTCGGCCAGGTGCCCGTCATCCAGCACCAGGATCTGGTGGGCGCGCTCGGCGGTGGAGAGGCGGTGGGCGATGGTGAGGGTGGTGCGGCCGCGGGCCAGGCCGTCGATGGCCTGCTGGAGGCGTACGTCGGCCGCTGGGTCCACGGCGCTGGTGGCCTCGTCCAGCACGATCACGTCGGGATCGGCGAGGTAGGCGCGGGCCAGGGCCACCAGCTGCCGCTCCCCCGCGCTGAGTGACTCGCCGCGCTGCCCCACGGGGGTGTCCAGTCCTTCGGGAAGGCCCTCGCACCAGGGGCCGAGCCCGAGCTCGTCCAAGGCCTGCAGCATGTCCTCGCGGGTGGCGTCCGGGCGGCCGTAGGCGAGGTTGCGGGCCACGGAGACATCGAACAGGAAGCCGTCCTGCGGGACCATCACCACGCGGTCGCGCAGTGAGGAGTACGGGATCAGCGGCAACGGCACCCCACCGATGCGGATCTCACCGGAGGCGGGGTCCATCATGCGGGTGAGCAGCTTGGCCAGGGTGGTCTTGCCGCTGCCGGTCTCGCCGACGATCGCGACGTGGCTGCCGGCGGGCACGTGCACGTCGATGCCGTGCAGCACCTCGGGGCCGTCCGGGTAGGAGAATCGCACCTGGTCCACCTCGACGTCGAGACCACCCTCGGGCAGGGGACGCACGCCGGGCGCCGGCTGGGTGCGGCGGCCGGTGTGGGGGTCCATGGCGCCGCCGGGATCGGCGACGTCGGCGGGGGTGTCGAGCACGCCGAGCACGCGGCGCCAGCCGGCCACCGCGTTCTGGGCCTCGGAGAGCATCTCGCTGCCCATCCGCACCGGCATGCTGAACAGGGACACCAGGAACACGAAGGCGACCACGCCGCCGGCGGTGAGGTCGGCCCCGGGCAGGTCAAGGCCCAGGGCGCCGGTGCCCAGCAGCACGCCCACCACCACCACGACGGCGGTGGCGAGCCCGTCGCCCATCTCGGATAGGAAGAACGAGGCCGACTGGGGGCGCAGCACGGAGAACTGGGCGTTGCGCACGTCGCGCACGCGGTCCACCTGGCCGCGGCGGGTGCTCTCCTCGATGCCGTAGGCGCGCACGGTGGCCGAGCCCACCAGGGACTCGGAGACCGAGCCCAGCATGCTGCCCACGGCGGTGCGCACTCGCTGGTAGCGGGCACGGATGCGCTTCTGCAGGGCGCTGAGGAGGAAGAAGATCGGCAGGTAGCACAGCCACACCACCAGGGCCAGCGGCCAGGAGTACACGATCATCACGCCGGTGGCGAGCACCAGCTGCATGCTCATCACCATCAGCATGATCCCGCCGAAGCTCATGAAGGTGCTGACGGTGTCCACGTCGCTGGTGACGCGGGAGACCAGGGCCCCGCGCTGCTCGGTGCCCTGGGTGAGCAGGGACAGGTCGTGGATGTGGCGGAAGGCGCGGGTGCGCAGGGTCGCCAGGGCCGTCTCCGCCATCCGGAACAGTCGGCGGTTCATCAGCATGTTGCAGCCGGCCGTCACCAGCAGCGCGCAGGCGGCGATCCCGGCGGCGGTGGCCACGAAGCGCAGGTCCGGTGTGGGGGGTTCGATGATGCCGGTGTCCAGGATGTTCTGCACGGAGATGGGGACCACCACGCGGCCGGCGGTGGCGACCATCGCCAGCAGCAGGGTGATCCACACGCCGGCCAGGGCCTCCGGGGTCAGCGCCAGGCCGCGGCGCACGGTGGCCAGCGCCGACTCGTCGTTGGTGGCCTCGGAGCCCAGGCGGGAGGAGGCGCGTGCGGGGCCGGCTGAGGGCTCCCGGTCGGCGGCCGACGGGTGAGCCGGGGCGGGGGCGTGACGGGCAGGGCGCGGGGGCGCGGGGCGGCTGGCGCGGCTCATCCGTGCGACTCCATCAGGTCGTGGGCGATCGCGGCCTCGTCGTAGGCGTCCACCAGCGCCCGGTACTCGGCGCTGTTGGTGCGCAGTTCGGCGTGGGTGCCCTGGGCGGAGACGGTGCCGTGGTCCAGGAACACCACGTGGTCGGCCAGGGAGATGGTGGACTTGCGGTAGGCGATCAGCAGCAGGGTGGAGGCGGTCATCTCGCGTCGGATCCCGTCCAGGATCGCCAGTTCCACGCTGGGGTCGCAGGCGCTGGTGGCGTCGTCGAGGATCAGCAGGCGGGGCCTGCGGGCCAGCGCCCGGGCCAGGGCGATGCGCTGGCGCTGACCGCCGGAGAGGGATCCGCCGCGCTCGCCGAGCTGGGCGTCCAGTCCGTCGGGCAGGGCGTCGACGAAGGCGTCGGCCTGGGCCACGCGCAGCGCCCAGCGGATGGTGTCCTCGTCGATGTCCTCGCCGAGGGTGATGTTCTCGCGCACGGAGGCGTCGAACACGAAGGCCTGCTGCAGCACCAGGGCGACGTCGCTGGTGAGGGCCTCAGCGGTGAGGGAGCGCAGGTCGGCGCCGTCCAGCGCCACCCGGCCGTCGGTGGGGTCCAGGAGGCGGGCGGCCAGCAGTGCCAGGGTGGACTTGCCGGAGCCGGTGGCGCCGACGACGGCGAGCACGCGGGTGCCGGCGTCGGGGTCGGCCACCAGGGTGATGTCGTGCAGGGCGCGGCTGATGCGCACGTGCTGGTCCTCGGGTCGGGTGGTGCGGCCCAGGATCATGGCGGCGGGGTCGTCGCGGTAGGTGAAGGAGACCTGCTCGAAGGTGAGGCGGCCGGGGCCGGCGGGGAGGGCGTCCGGGCCGTAGGTGCGGTTCTCGGTGACGTCGAGGATCTGCTGGACGCGTCCGCCGCCGACGACGGTGCGGGAGAGGTCCCCGAGCACCCAGCCGAAGGAGCGGATAGGCAGCGACATCAGGGTGAACAGGTAGGCGACCTCCACCAGCTGGCCGGTGGTGAGGTGGCCCTCGCCGATGCGCCAGGCACCCAGCACCGCCACCGCGAGGATGCCGAGGTTGGGCAGGGCGTCGATGGCGGGGTCGAACCAGCCGCGCACGTAGCCGAAGCGGATGCCGTTGCGGCGCAGTTCCTCGGCGGCGGCGGAGAAGCGCTGCTCCTCCACGTCCTCGCGGCCCA
>NZ_JBHWOO010000061.1:0-23618 GCF_043424415.1 Luteococcus sp.
GCACTCCGTCGTGACGGTCGCGGGCCCTCCCGTGGTGCGTGGCGCTCACTTTCCTTCGGCGAGCAGCGCGTCCAGACGCGGGGTCTGCGAGCCATTGCCCTGGGCTGACCGGGCCTCGTCCAGCGAGGCGGGGGCTTGGGAGGGCTCGGCGTGACCATTGCGCACCGACTCCAGCTGACGGGCCAGCTGCTCGGCCATGGTGCTGCGGTACTCACGCTCGAAGTTGCGCAGGCTGTCGATGGCCACGACCAGCTGGTCGCGCTCGGCCTCCAGCTTGGCGAAGAGCTCGCGACGGCGGTTCTCCACGTCGGTGTTGACCCGGTCGGAGTTGGCGCGAGCCTCGGCGGCCAGACGCTGCGCCTCGGCCTGGGCCGAGGAGGTGAGCTGGTCGGCATTCACACGGGCCTCGGACTGCGTCTTCTCGGCGCGTGCATTGGCCTCATTGGTGAGCTCCTGGGCCTTGCGCTCGGCCTCGGCGACGGTGCGCTCTGCCTCGTTCTCGGCTTCGGCGACCACGGCTTCGGCCTGCTCGGTGGCGAGCTGCACCAGACGGGTCACTGCGGGGCTGGCCTGGGCAGCGGTGCTGACCACGATCTTCTCGATCCTGCTGCCCGAGCCGTCCATCACCGTCAGGCCGGTGGCCTGGCGGGCCTGCTCCAATTCACTGCGCACCTGCTCCAGCTGGCGCTTGAGCTCCTCGTTCTCCTGCGTCAGACGACGGGCCTCGGCGTCGTCGGCCTCGCCCGCAGCGCTGTCACGGCGCAACTGATCGAGCTGGCGGCGCAGCTCGTCGTTCTCGGACCTGAGCTCGGCGCGCAGACGCTCCTGCTCGGCCTCCTGCTGGGGGTCGGGGGTGGCGGCACCGTCCAGGGCCGCGAGCTGCGCACGCAGACGCTCGTTCTCCTCGAGCACATTGCCGAAGGTCAGGTCGACCTTGTCGACGAAATCGTCGACCTCGGTGGCTCGGTAGCCCTCGCCCACGCGCTTGGCGATCGGGAAGCGAACGTTCTTCACGTCCTCAAGGGTCAGCGTCATGTGTTACTCCCAGCTAGATGAGGTTGTTCACCCCGGGCGACGGCGCGTCGCCCGGGACCGGGGGTCAGGTGGCCACGTCAGTCGGGACCGGTCCATTCCCCGGGACCTGTCGCAAGGCTACTCCAGCCGCGAGCGGGGGCACCACCGCCAGGTCGAGGGTTGGCCGTGAGCCCGCTTGCGCTCTTGGCCAAGCTTCAGCTCTGGTTGAAGAAACCGCCCGCCGCGATGCGTTCCTTGTCCTCGGCGGTGACGGTGACGTTCTGCGGAGAGAGCAGGAAGACCTTGCTGGTGACCCGCTCGATGGTGCCCCGAAGGCCGAAGATGAGCCCGGCCGCGAAGTCGACCAGACGCTTGGCGTCGGCATCCTCCATGTCGGACAGGTTCATGATCACCGGGACATTGTCGCGGTAGTGCTCGCCGATGGTGCGCGCCTCATTGTATGTGCGCGGGTGGACCGTGATGATCCGGGTCAGGTCAGCGGTGCTCGGCTCCGGAACCGGACGCTGTGCGGGCGCGGGGCTCACGCTGACCGACTGTGGCGCGAGCTGCTCGGCCGGCTTGGGGGCCACGGTGGCACCGCCGCGACGCTCGGGCAGCGAGGTGATCTGCGAGGACTCCTCACGGGAATCGGTGAAGACCTCTTCGGTCAGCTCCCCGTCCGCCTCGTAGTCGTAGCGCGAGTCCTCGATGAGGCCGAGCCACTTGCCCACCTTCTTCATGCTGCTTTCCGACATGTGTGCCCTCCTGGAATGACGTCTGGGACGACACTACCCGGTGTGCGGGCACGGTGGGTCAAGGGCAGCTCACGACACGCGACACACGAGCCCTGCAAGGCGTCCCGCCCCGTCGCCGTCACGCCGGTGCGAGTGCAGCACCGGTGTGGTCATGGTGCATCCGCCCACGCTGCGCCACCCGACCCCCAGCGCCTCGAGCTGACGCCCGCAGGCACCACCCAGGTCGAGCGAGTCGCTCCCCCAGCGGGTCGTGGCCCGGATGCCCGGATGGCGCGTCTCGAGTTGCTCTGCCATCTGCGGCGGCACCTCGTAGCAGCCGGCGCACACGTGCGGCCCGACCACCGCCTCGATCCTTCCGGCGCCCAGCCGCCGCATCGCGGTGACGGTTGCCTCCAGTACGCCCAGGTCGACCCCGGCCCGCCCGGCATGCGCGACGCCCAGCACCCCGCCGGTCGCGTCGGCAAGCAGGACCGGGACACAATCGGCAACCCGCACCACCAGCGCGATGCCGGGCCGGTCGGTGACGATTGCATCGGCCTGCGGCAGCGGCGGCCCACCAGCGGCCTCACCCAGCCAGGAGTCGCGGCCCCAGCCGGACAGGAAGGACTCGTCGGCCACCAGCACCTCCCGCCCGTGCACCTGGTGGGTGGCGACCAGCAGCTCGGCACCGAGGGCCCGGCGCACCAGCTCACCATTGGCGCGCACCGCCGCCAGCTCGTCCACATCGGTGCGCCCCAGGTTCAGGCTGCCCATCGAGCCGGTGCTGTGGCCACCCTCACGGTCGGTGAAGGCCACCTGGATGGTGCCCCTGGCGCCGGTGATCCGTTCGTGGAAGCAGAACATCCCCCCAGGCTAGTGCCTCGGGGGATGCTGCGGCCGGACAGGCGATGCGTCACGCGCCCTGTGCGAGGGTGCTCACTTCAGGAAGTCGGGGATGTCCAGGTCGTTGTCGTCCTCGACGGGACGCGGAGTACGCGCCGTCTCGAAGGCATTCTGCTGCGCATTGGCCTGCTGGTAGGGCGAGGCCTGCTGCGGCTGCTGCGAGGCCTGCTGCGGCTGCTGCGAAGCCTGCTGCTGGAACTGCGGGGCCTGCTGCTGCGGCTGGTACTGCTGCGCGGGCTGCTGGCGCTGCACCTGCGGCGAAGTGGAGCCCGTCACCTGCGGCCCGCGGGCCACCTGGGTGGCCGTCGGGGTGTTCTGCGCCTGCGGCGGCGTCAGCGGCGTGTTGCGGGTGCCATTCATGTTGAGCCCCGGGGAACGCTGCACGCCCGGCTGGCGGCGGGGCGGGGAACCACCGTCGAAACCGGCGGCGATGACGGTGACACGCACCTCGTCACCCAGGCCGTCGTCGATGATCGTGCCGAAGATGATGTTGGCCTCGTCGTGGGCAGCGGCCTCGATCAGGTTGGCGGCGGCCGAGACCTCGAACAGACCCAGGTCCGAACCGCCCGCGATCGACAGCAGGACGCCGTGGGCGCCGTCGATGGAGGCCTCCAGCAGCGGCGAATTGATCGCCGTCTCCGCCGCGGCGCGGGCACGATCCTCTCCCCTTGCCGAACCAATGCCCATCAGGGCCGAGCCGGCATTGCTCATCACCGACTTCACGTCCGCGAAGTCGAGGTTGATCAGGCCCGGGGTGGTGATCAGGTCGGTGATGCCACTGACACCCTGCATCAGCACCTGGTCGGCCTGCTTGAAGGCATCCAGGATGGCGACCTGGTGGTCGGTCATCTGCAGCAGCTTGTCATTGGGGATCACGATGAGGGTGTCGACCTCGTCGCGCAGGCGGCCAATGCCCTCCTCGGCCTGGTTCGAGCGGCGCTTGCCCTCGAAGGAGAAGGGGCGGGTGACCACACCAATGGTCAGGGCGCCCAGCGAACGGGCGATCTTGGCCACGACGGGGGCACCACCAGTACCGGTGCCACCACCCTCACCAGCGGTCACGAAGACCATGTCGGCACCCTTGAGGGTCTCCTCGATCTCCTCCGCGTGGTCCTCGGCGGCCTGGCGGCCCTTGTCGGGATCCGCGCCGGCGCCAAGACCACGGGTCAACTCGCGGCCCACGTCGAGCTTGACGTCCGCGTCACTCATCAGCAGCGCCTGGGCATCGGTGTTGATCGCGATGAACTCCACGCCCTTGAGCCCGGCCTCGATCATGCGGTTCACGGCGTTGACACCGCCGCCGCCGACACCGACGACCTTGATCACTGCCAGATAGTTCTGCGATGCACTCGCCACGGGGACCCCGCCTCAATTCTTGTACGTGTGGGTTTGGGAACCACACGCCACCCCACTCGACCAGAAGGCGTCGGGGGCAACGCTCAGGTTGACCCCAACAGGCTATGAGAGGCGCAAAACCGCTGTCCAACACGCGCGCCCCGCCGGGGACAGACTCTCAACCAAGCCTTGAGCCATTGGTCGAGGGCCCCGATCTCAACGCGTGCTGGGTGTCCCGGGTGAGCTGACGTCATAGACCTGGGCCTGCTGGCCCAGCAGCACCTCGAGCACCCGGACCTTCTCCCGCGAGGCCGACGAGCTGCCCCAGACCACGCGCCGGCCTTCGTCCAGCTGCAGCTCGATCCGGTCGGCGCTGTCGGCCTGGACCGAGTCCACCTGCTTGGCCACGGCGGGGCTGAGGCTGCCCACCACCGTCGCCACGTCGGCCAGCAGCCGATTGTCGACGGTACTGGTGCGCGCCACGGCAAGCCCCTTCACCGGGTCCGTCTGGCTCGCGAAGACCACCCCGTGGGAGTCCACCAACTGGTGGTTGGGGCCAGAACGGCGCTGGAAGACCGCGGTGCGCTCGGTCACCTCGACCACGACCGTCGACGGGGGCCTGGTGCGCACCTCCACCTTCTCCACCGGGGTGAGACCCTCGGCCACCCGCCGGCCCACCGACTCCACGTCCACCCGGGCCAGTGGCGTGCCCATCGGCACCGCGGCCGCCCGCACCACCTGCTCCTGGGAGACCCGTCGGGCGCCCTGCACCTCCACATGACGGGCAGCAAGGACCGGGCTGAAGCGCACCAGCCAGACCGCGACCAGGGCCAGGACCAGCAAGCCCACGGCCACTGCGACGGCCAGCCTGCGACGTCGGCGCTCCAGCCTGCGCCGCTCGGCGATCGCGGCGGAGACATCGGTGGGGGTGGCGGGCCGACGACGGGCCGGCTCGGGAGCCCGGGTGGCGGGGGCCATCAGGCCTCGCGTCCCTGCTGCTGCAGCTCGGCCACCAGGAGCGGGCCGACCAGGGTCACGTCGCCGGCACCCAGGGTCATCACCAGGTCGCCCACGGTGACCAGTCCGGCCAGCTCCGTGGGCAGGGCTGCCTTGTCGGGAACGTAGACGGTCCGGGCGCCGGCCGCCTGGGCGGCGCGGGCGACCAGGCTGCCGTCGACACCCTCGACCGGGTCCTCACGGGCACCGTAGACGTCGGTGACCACCACCAGGTCGGCCAGCGCCAGGGCCTGGCCGAAGTCCTGGCTGAACTCGCGGGTGCGGCTGTACAGGTGCGGCTGGAAGCAGGCCACCACACGCCCCTCGCCGGCAGCCCTGCGTGCGGCGGTGAGCGCTGCGCGGATCTCAGTCGGGTGGTGGGCGTAGTCGTCGAAGACCTGCACCCCAGCAGGCTGGCCCACCAGCTGGAAGCGGCGCAGGGTGCCGGTGAAGGTGGCGGCAGCGTCGACCAGCCGCTGCGGGTCAAGGCCCAGCAGGCGCCCCACGGCGAAGGCAGCCGCGGCATTGCCCAGGTTGTAGCGGCCGGGCACTTGGAGCCGGAGCCGCCCGCTCCATCCGTCATGGCTGATCGTGGCCGCGGCCTGGGTGCCCTCGAAGTCGAGTTCGGACAGGCGCACCTCGCAGTCGGTGGACTCGCCGAAGGCCAGGACCTGCTGCCCCTGGCAGCGCAGCCGCTGGCCCAGCTCGGCGGCCAGCGGATCGTCGCCGTCCAGCACGACGGCCCGTACCCGCTCACCGGTGGCGAAGCGCTCGAAGCCGGCGCAGTAGGCCTCGGCAGTGCCCCAGTTGTCCAGGTGGTCGGCCTCGACATTGGTGATCACGGCGATGCTGGTGGGGTACTGCAGGAAGGAACCGTCGGACTCGTCGGCCTCCACCACGAAGGCGGCCCCGCTGCCCAGGTGGGCGCTCTTGCCGGTGGCGGCCAGGGGTGAGCCGATCACATAGGAGGGGTCGGCGCCAGCACCGGCCAGCATCACCGCAGCCATGCCGGTGGTGGTGGTCTTGCCGTGCGTCCCGGCCACCGAGACCGCCTCGGTGTCGAGCATCAGGCTCGCCAGCGCGGCGGAACGGTGCCAGATGCGCAGGCCACGGCTGCGGGCCGCGACCAGCTCCGGGTTGTCCTCGCGGATCGCGGAGGAGACCACCACCGTGCGCGCCTGGCCGAGCTGCTCGGCGGCGTGGCCCACGTGGGTGCGGATGCCCTGTGCCGCCAGGGAACGCAATGCAGCAGAGTCGTGCTGGTCGGATCCGGAGACCTCCACCCCCAACTCGCCGAAGAGCTGCGCGATGCCACTCATCCCGGCGCCGCCGATGGCGATGAAGTGGACCGGCCCGGCCTCGGCAGCGGGGATCACCTCGACGGGTTCACGCAGCATGTCAGTTCCTCTCGGGGCGGGTGGTGCCAGCACGGGGGCCGGCCTGCGGCACGCAGTCCATCACCGCGCGGGCGACGGCCTGTGCGGCCCCGGCGCCCAGCAGGGCCGGACCGGCCGCACCCATCGTGGCCAGGGCCTGGTCGTCCAGGATGCGCGGGAGCACCTCGCCCAGCAGACGGGCGGCATCGAGCTCGTCGTCAGGCACCAGCACTCCCCCGCCGGCGGCCACCAGTCCGGTGGCATTGCGGGCCTGCTCCCCATTGCCGTGCGGGAGCGGCACGAAGACCGCGGGCAGCCCGCAGATGCCCGCCTCGTAGACGGTTCCGGCTCCCGAGCGGCACAGCAGCATGTCGGCAGCGGCATAGGCGCGCTCCATGCCGTCGACATAGGCGACGGGGTGGTAGGCGGCACCCGTGGTGGGATCGGTGACCACCTGCATGTCCTTGGTGAAGTTCTTGGGCCCCCACACGTGCAGCACCTGCACCCCGGCGGCCAGCAGGTCGTCGCGGCCCGCCAGCACGGCGGTGTTGATGCTGCGGGCGCCCTGCGAACCGCCGGTCACCACCAGGGTGGGACGATCCGGGTCGAGCCCGAAGCCCTCGCGGGCCTCGCGCCGGGTCGCGGCCCGGCCGGTGGCGGCCAGCGCGTCGATCTCGCGGCGCACGGGCATGCCGACGTGCTCGCACCGCGGCAGCGGGGTGTCGGCGAAGGTCGACAGCACCCGGGAGGCGAAGCGCGCGGCCACCCGGTTGGCCAGTCCCGGCACGGCATTGCCCTCGTGGACCACCACCGGGATCCCGCGACGCCGGGCCGCCAGGTAGGCAGGCATCGAGACATAACCGCCGAAGCCCACCACGACGCTGGCACGGGGGCTGGCGCCGTCACCGTCGAGCACCTCCCCGGCGCGGCGCACCGAAGCCGCCAGCCGCGAGGGCACCTTGAACAGCGCCAGCGTGGGGCGGCGCGGCATGGGCACCGGCGGGATGAGCTCCAAGGGCAGTCCCGCCTCGGGCACCAGCCGCGTCTCGAGGCCGCGGGCGGTGCCGATGCACACCAGCTCGGGTGCCCCGGGCAGCTCGGCCAACGCCTGGGCGGTGGCGATCATCGGGGCGATGTGACCCGCGGTGCCGCCGCCGGCCAGGACGATCCGGGTGGTGGGGCGCTCGACCATCATTCCTCCAGGCAAGTGGTTCGGGACAGTGGGGACTCAGGACGGCTCACCGGCCGGCGTCCACCACGGTAGTGATCTTGGGGCGCGGCTCGCCAGCCGTGCGGGCCAGCGCCTTGCGGGCCGCCGGCTCCTGCCGCGCGCAGGCCAGCAGGATGCCCACGGCGAAGATGTTGGCCATCAGTGCCGAGCCTCCGGCCGAGATGAAGGGCAGCGGGACTCCGACCACGGGCAGCAGGCTCATCGCCACCCCCACGTTGACCAGCGCCTGGAACATCAGCCAGCAGGTGGTGCCCGCGGCCAGCACCCGGACCAGGGTCGAGTCGGCGCGCATCGCAATCCGCAGCCCGGCCCAGCCCAGCACGGCGAACAGCGCCAGCACCGTCAGGGTTCCCAGCAGGCCCAGCTCCTCGCCTAGGACGGCGAAGACGAAGTCGTTCTGGGCGCCGTCGTAGAGGTTGCCCCACTTCTGGCGCGACTTGCCCAGGCCCAGTCCCCACCAGCCGCCCGAGGCCAGCGCATAGATGGCGCTCAGCGGCTGTTGCGAGGCAGCGGGGTCCTCGGCGGCATGGCCGGTGACGAAGGCGGCGATGCGCTTCATCCGGTTGGGGCTGGTGACCACCAGCGCGGCCACCAGGACACCCGCCAGTCCCAGCAGGGCACCCAGCATCCGCACCGGGACGCCAATCACGAACAGGATGGCGAAGGCAATCGCGCCGATCACCAGCGCGGTTCCGAGGTCCTTCTGGGCCAGCACCAGGACCAGAACCAGCCCGAAGCCGCCCAGCAGGGGCAGCAGCTCCCGGGGACGGTCCAGGACCTTCTCCTTGGCGCTGACCACCGAGGCAGCCCACATCACCAGACCGAGCTTGGCGAACTCCGAGGGCTGGATCGTCAGGGGGCCGAGCTTCAGCCAGGCCAGATTGCCCTTGCCCGCGTCGTCGCCGAGCCCGGGCACGAAGATCGCCAGCAGCATCACCAGGGAACCCACATAGGCCACCCAGCCCAGCACCTTGAGCCGGGAGGCCTTCTGGTGCGAGAGCCACCAGGCCACCGGCAGGGCCATCACCAGGAAGACCACGTGGCGCTTGGCGATGTAATAGGGATCGCCGTCATTGATCGACTGGGAGTAGACCGAGGAGCTGGACAGCACCATCAAGGCCCCGACGAAGACCAGCAGGGTCGCCGAGACCAGCACCAGGTACCAGGAGGCCAGGGGCGCGGCCAGGGCCTGGCCGATCATGCCGAGACGTTCTACCGGGGTGCGCGCTGCCGTCGCGCCGCCACGCCCCCGGGGACGGGAACCCCGCGGCATTGCCCGGGGACGGGAACCCCGCGGCGTGCCTTGGGCCGTGCGATCTGCCACTGCCTCCCCCTCTCGTGCTGCTGCCCCGGTCGTCTGCCTGCTCCTGCCCTTCGAGGCCCGGCCCGTGCGCGACGGCCCGGACTGCTGTCGGCCGCCGGCGCCGTCGTCGAGGACCACCGGTCAGTGGCCCAGTGCTCGTGCCGCGGCGGCGAAGTCGTCCCCCCGGGCGTCGTACCCGCTCCACATGTCCTGTGAGGCGCAGCCAGGGGCCATCAGCACCGTGTCACCCGGGCGGGCCATCCTGGCCGCCTGCGCGACGGCCTCGGCCATGACGCCGGTGTCGTCACGGTCCAGCACCACCACCGGGACCTCGGGGGCGTGGCGTCGCAGCGCCTCGGCGACGACCTCGCGGTCCACGCCCAGCAGCACCGCGCCGCGCAGCCGCCCGGCGTGGGTGGTGACCAGTTCGTCGAAGGTGGTTCCCTTGGCCTGGCCGCCGGCGATCCACACGATCGAGTCGAAGGCGCGCATCGACGAGTTCGCGGCGTGCGGATTGGTCGCCTTCGAGTCATCGACATAGGTGACGCCATCGTGCTCGACGACCGTCTGGATGCGGTGGCCGCCCAGCGTCAGGTCGCGCAAGCCCTGCCCGACGGCCTTGGCCGGCACGCCGAAGGAGCGGGCCAGCGCCGCCGCGGCCAGCGCATTCTCCACATTGTGCGGCGCCTGCGGGTGGACGTCGTCGAGCTTGGCGATCTCCAGGGCGGAGTCCTTGCGCTGCTCGACGAAGGCGCGGTCGACCAGCAGGTCGTCGACGACGCCGAGCATGCTCATGGCGGGGGTGCCCAGGGTGAAGCCGATCGCGCGGGCCCCCTCCACCACGTCGGCCTCCTCCACCATCCGCTCGGTGCGGGGATCAGCCACGTTGTAGACACAGGAGTGACGCACCTGCTCGTAGACACGGGCCTTGTCGGCGGCATAGCGGTCGATCGGCGACAGCTCGGCGTCGAAACCGTCACCCTCGTACCACTGCAAGTGGTCGGGCTGCAGGTTCAGCACCGCCGCGGAGTGCATCTGCACCGGGCAGTGCGGGTTGCGCAGCATCCAGTGCAGCTGGAAGCTCGACAGCTCCAGCGCCAGCACGTCGTGCTGGGTCTCGTCGAGCACCGCCTCCATCACCGGACGGCCGATGTTGCCGACCGCGGCAGTCTCCAGCCCGGCGGCCCGCAGGATCGACTCCAGCATCTGGGTGGTGGTCGTCTTGCCATTGGTTCCAGTCACGGCCAGCCACGGCACCGCGCGCTCGGGGTGCTGCATCCGCCAGGCCAGCTCCACCTCGCCCCAGATCGGGATGCCGCGGGCGATGGCCTGGGCCAGCAGCGGCGCCGAAGGGCGCCAGCCCGGGGAGGTGACCACGAGGTCGACATCGTCGGGCAGCGTGGTCGTCGTGCCCTCGCCGAGCTCGACGGTGGCGTCGAGGACCTCCAGCAGGGTGGCCTTGTCGACATTGGCCTCCGACTCGTTCTCGTCGAGCACGCGCACCTGCGCGCCCACCTCCAGCAGGCCGTCCGCCGCGGCGAAGCCGGAGGTCCCCAGACCGGCCACCACCACCTTCGCCTCCGGCCACGGCGAGGTGCGGTCGGCCGTGTCGATCCAGTCCTTCACAGTCACTGTCCTGCCACCCATTCCGCGTAGAAGAGTCCGAGCCCGGTGGCCACGGCCAGCCCACAGATGATCCAGAAACGGATCACCACGGTGACCTCGGCCCAGCCCAGGAGTTCGAAGTGGTGGTGGATCGGCGTCATCTTGAACAGCCGCTTGCCACCGGTCGCCTTGAAGTAGCTCACCTGGATCATCACCGAGACCGTCTCCATGACGAACAGGGCACCGATCACGACGAGCAGGAACTCGGTGCGCGAGAGGATCGCCAGGCCAGCCAGCGCCGCACCCAGCGACAGGCTGCCGGTGTCGCCGAGGAAGATCTTGGCGGGGCTGGCATTCCACCACAAGAAACCGAAGCAGGCGCCGGCCAGCGCCATCGCCACCACCGCCAGGTCATAGGGGTCGCGCACCTCGTAGCAGCGCGGACCGGCCGTCGACTGGGCGCCGCACCACTGGTTGAACTGCCAGATGTTGAGCAGTGCATAGGCGCAGAAGACCATCGTCGCGGCACCCGAGGCGAGGCCGTCGAGCCCGTCGGTGAGGTTGACCGCATTGGAGGCGCCCGCGATGAGCAGCATCATCCACACCACGGCCAGCGCGGCCGGCAGCACCAGCCAGCTCACGTCGCGCAGCACGCTGATCGCCTGCGAGGCGGGACGGATGCCCCGCTCATTGGGAAACATCAGGGCCATCGTGCCGAAGGAGGCGGCCAGGAAACCTTGGCCCAGCAGCTTCGCCTTGCCCGTCAACCCCAGGGAGCGCTGTTTGGAGATCTTGGCCCAGTCGTCCAGGAAGCCCAGCACGCCGTGTCCGACGAACAGGTAGAGCACCAGCACGGCCGAGACCGTCACCGGGGTCCAGGTGGCCAGGTGCGCCAGCAGGTAGGCCAGCACCACCGAGATGATGATCACCAGCCCGCCCATGGTGGGGGTGCCGCGCTTGGTGTGGTGCGCGGTGGGTCCGTCGTCGCGGATGAACTGGCCGTAGCCCTTGCGGACCAGGAAGCCGATCAGGATGCGGGTGCCCAGCAGCGTCCCGACCATGGCCAGTCCCCCGGCCAGCAAGATGTTCTTCACTGCGTGACTCCACTCGTCTCACCGTCGCCGCCCAGCAGCGCCTCGGCCACCGTCTCCAGGGCGATCCCCCGCGACGCCTTCACCAGCACCACGTCGGCCGGGTCCAAGACTAGCGAGGCCGCCGCCTGGTCGGTCTTCATGACCCGGGCCTGGCCGCCGGCGCTGCGGGCACCCTCGGCGATGGCCTCGGCGAAGCTGCCGACGGCCACCAGGTCATCGATGCCGCACTCGACGGCCTGCACGCCGACGGCGCGGTGCAGCGCCTCGGCGTCGCCGCCCAGTTCCAGCATGTCGCCCAGCACTGCGTGGACCTTCGCTCCCGGGTGCTCGGCACGACGGGTGCGGCCGATCCGACCGATCGTCGCGACGGCCTCGGCCATCGAGGAGGGGTTGGCATTGTAGGCGTCGTTGAGCACGGCCAAGCCGTCACTGCGCACGTCCATCTGCATCCGCCAGGGACTGCGGGTGGTGGCCGCGGACAGGCTGCTCGCCACCGTCTTCGCATCGCACCCGGCGGCGATGGCGGCGGTGGCGGCAGCCAGGGCATTGGAGACCTGGTGGCTTCCCAGCAGCTGCAGCTGCACCTGGTGCTGTTCGCGCCCGCCTGCACGTTCCACCACCAGGGTGAAGCGGTACTGCTCGAGGTCATTGGCGGACACGTCGACGGCCTGCACGTGCAGATCGCCATCGGGTGCGCTGCCGCCGGTCGACTCCCAGCCGGTCCGGCTCCACCAGGCCAGGTGCGCGCTGGTGCGGCTCGCCATGGCGAAGACCAGCTCGTCGTCGGCATTGAGCACGGCCCACCCCTCGGGCCGCAGCGCCTCGACGATCTCGCCCTTGGCCTGCGCGATGCCCTCGCGGCTGCCGAACTCCCCCAGGTGAGCGGTGCCCACGTTGAGCACCAGGGACACATCGGGGCGGGTGATCGAGCACAGCCAGGCCACATGGCCCAGACCGCGCGCCCCCATCTCGCTGACCAGGAAACGGGTTTGCCCGTCCACGCCGCAAGCAGTCAGCGGGACGCCGATCTCATTGTTGAAGGAGCCGATCGGGCTCACCGTCGGGCCGTGGGCCTCCAGCAGCTGGGCCAGCAGGTCCTTGGTCGAGGTCTTGCCCGAGGAGCCGGTGACGGCCAGGGTCACCAGGCCGCGCTCGTGTTCCCGTGCCACCAGGCCCCGGGCCAGCTCGCTGAGGCCGGAGACGGACTCGTCGACCAGCAGGTGCGGCAGGTCCGCCCCGGTGGCGCGGCTCGCCAGGACGGCGGCAGCGCCCGCGGCGGCCGCCTGGGAGGTGAAGTCGTGCCCGTCGACCCGCTCCCCGGGGATGGCCACGAAGAGGCTCCCGGGGGTGGCCTTGCGCGCGTCGATCACGACGTCCGGCCCCACCGCGACCGTGCCGTCGCCCTCCAGGCGTGCCCCGGCCAGCCGGGCCAGCTCCTGGGTACTGCTCGTCCTCATCGCCCTTCCTCCTGCCGCCCCGCGCACAGGGCGGTCCACTGCTCGCGGACCACCTGCACGTCGTCGAAGTGGTGCACGGTGCCCTCGACCGTCTGGCCCTTCTCGTGCCCCTTGCCCAGCACCAGCACCACGTCTGCGGCACCGGCACCGGTCAGCGCCCTGGCGATGGCGGCGGCGCGTCCCGCCTGCTCGACCACCTCGGCACCCCCTGCCCCCTGCGCACCCTCGACCACCGCCGAACGGATCCGGGCCGGGTCCTCGTTGCGCGGGTTGTCGTCGGTGACCACCACCAGCTGCGTCCCGGTGGCGGCAGCGGCTCCCATCGGGGCGCGCTTGGCCCGGTCACGGTCGCCACCTGCACCGACGACCACCACGATCCTGCCGCCGGGCCCGGGGCGGGCCGAGCGCACCGCCTGCTCGATGGCCTGCGGGGTGTGGGCGAAGTCGACGTAGACGGTGGGTGCCTGCTCGTCGAGGCGCACCAGCTGCATGCGCCCAGGCACCTGGGCACGGGCCAGGCCAGCCACGAGGCGGTCCTCGTCCAGGCCGGCCTCGAGGCCCATCGCCAGCGCCATCACGGCATTGCGGGCGTTGTACTCACCGGGCAGGTCGATGGTGAACTCCCGCTCGCCCTGCGGACCGCGGTAGACGATTCGGCTGCCCGGTCCCTCGGGCGTGGCCCGCACCAGCCGGTGGTCGCACTCACCCATGCCGGTGGTGACCAGACGGGGATGACCTTGCCCACGTAGTCGTTCGGCCAGCACGCGGCCATGCTCGTCGTCGATGTTGACCACCGCGACCCGGCAGTGGTCGGCCTCGAAGAGCCGCGCCTTGGCCTCGAAGTAGTCCTCCATCGTGGGGTGGAAGTCCAGGTGGTCGCGGCCCAGGTTGGCGAAACCGGCGACGTCGAAGCCGATGTGGTCGACCCGCTGGAGCGCCAGGGCGTGGGAGCTGACCTCCATCGCCACGCTGTCGGCCCCCCGCTCCAGCATGACTGCCAGCAGGGCCTGCAGGTCGGGCGACTCGGGGGTGGTGACGGTGGTGCGAGTGCTCGGCAGCTCCTCGCCGTCGAGCCGGAAACCGTTGGTGCCGATGGTGCCCACCCGTCGGCCGGCCGCCCGGAGGGCCTCCTCCAGCAGCAGGGTGGTGGTGGTCTTGCCATTGGTGCCGGTGATGCCGAACATCACCAGCTGGTGGGTCGGCAGTCCGAACAGCGTCGCGGCAGCATCAGCCATCGCGTCGCGGGCGTCCTCGGCCACCACGACGGGAACGCCGCTGGCCTCGGCCAGCTCGCGCCCGCTCGGGTCGGTGAGCACCGCGACCGCACCATGTTCAACCGCCTGGGCGGCGAAGCGGGCACCGTGCACCTTCATGCCGGGCAGGGCGACGTAGAGATCGCCAGCCCCCACGGTGCGCGAGTCCAGTGTGATGCCGGTGACCTCGACGCCGCGGGCAGGCAGCTGCACCGTGCCCTGCGGGCTCTGCGCAAAGAGCTCCAGCAGGTCGCGGCGCGGCTGGTGGCTGGGCCTGAGCAGGCCCTGGTCGGTGAGGCTCACGGTTCGTACTCCAACGGCTTGTCGGGTGCCGGCGTCGGGTCCGGCAGGACACCGTAGCGCGGCAGGGCCAGCTTCATGATCTCCTGGGCAATGGGCATCGCAACCTCCGAGCCCTGGTGCCCGCGCAGCGGCTCGTCGAGCACCGTGTAGACGAGGATCTGGGGGTTATCGGCGGGAGCGGCGAGCACGAAGGAGGCCGTGTAGCCGTCATAGCCGCCCTTGCCGTCGGCCCGCTCCGCAGTGCCCGACTTGCCGATTGCCCGGTAGCCGGGGATGGCGCGCTTCTCGGGGGCGACGGTGATCACCGACTCCATCATGTCGCGGACCTCCGCCGAGGCCTCCTTCGAGATGACGCGGCGCGGTTCCCGGGCCGGCAACTGCACCTGCTCGCCCTCGCTGGTGGTGGCCTGCTTGATCAGGGTAGGCGGATTGTGGACCCCTCCGTTGACGATCCCGGCCACGGCAGCGGCCTCCTGGATCGGAGTGGCCGACAGGCCCTGGCCGAAGGCGATCTGGTCACGGGTGTAGTCCGGCATGTCCGCCTTGGGCACCAGGCCGACCTGCTCCCCCGGCAGTTCCAGGCCGGTGCGCTCGCCCAACCCGAACTTCTTGAGGTACGCGACCAGGTCGGCCTTGTCGGCCTGGCGCGCCAGCATCGTGGTGCCGATGTTGGACGAGCGGGCCATGATGCCGCGGGCCGTCATCGGGACAGTGCCGTGCACCGAGGAGTCGCGGATGTAACCACCGCCAGAGGCCAGCTTCGGCGGCACCAGCACCCTGGTGTCGGCCTTGACCAGTCCCATGTCGGCCAGCGCGGCCAGGGTGAGCACCTTCTGCACCGAGCCGGGTTCGTAGATGGCCTCCACCGAGCGGTTCATCATGGAATTGCGGGCTGCGACCTCGCTGATCTTGTTCGGGTCATAGCTGGGCACGTTGGCATTGGCCAGCACCTCGCCGGTCTTGACGTTCATCACGATGGCGGTGCCCGTGGTGGCCGCGGCTCCCATCGCCCCCTTGGCCAGGGCTGCCTCGGCTGCCTGCTGGATGGTGGAGTCGATGGTCAGCTGGTAGTCGTAGCCGTCGACGGCCGGGGTCAGGACATCGGTGCCGAGCGGGATGCGGCCATAGGCCGAGCTCTCGAAGGTCTCGACGCCGGGCACACCGGTGAGCTCCTCGTCCAGGTACTTCTCCAGGCCCGTGACGGCGGTGCCGTCGCCACGTACCATCCCGACCAGGTTTCCGCCCACCGACCCGGAGGGGTAGATCCGTCGGGGATGGTCCTCCTTGTACAGGCCGTACCAGTAGGGCACTTTGTGGCCCTCCACGGAACCGCCCTTGCGCAACTGCTTGCTGATCTTGTTCCACACGGCGGTGTCCACCTGCGGGACGACCACCTTGTACTGCAAGAGCGTGCCGTCCTTGCCCTTGGCGGTCAGCGCGGGCAGGTAGTCGGCCGGCGTGCCGCCCAGGTGCTGGGCCAGCACCGCCGCCACGGCCTCCGGGGCCGCCTGGCCGATGGCCCGCTGGCGAGGCGTCAGCTCCACCCGTCCGTCCACACCATTGCGAGCGAGCATGCTGGGGTCGGCCACGATCTTGACCGAGGGCAGGGTGTCGGCCATCACGACCCCGAAGCGGTCACTGATGCTGCCGCGCTGGGGGGCCAAGGGAACGGTGTGGGTCATCTGGGCGGCCGCCTTGGACGCATAGGCCTGCGAATCGAGCGCCTGCAGCTGCAGGGCGCGGCCCATGCACAGCCCCAGGAGCAGCAGGACCAGTACCAGCAGTCGGCGCAGCCGCAGCGTCGGGTCGGCCATCTGCAGGCGTGCGCCGGAGCGACGCGCGGCAGTTGGGCGGCGTCGATGCTGGGACGCCATCAGCGTCCCCCGGTGCCATTCGTCGTGGGTGCAGACTCGTCCTGCGCTGCCTTCTTCTCGGCTGTCTTCTTCTGGGCGGCCTCCTGCTCGGCCGCCTTCTTCTCCGCCGCCTTCTTCTCCTGGGCAGCCTTCTCGCGCGCGATCCGATCTGCCTCGGCCTGCTTGCGCTTGGCCTCCTGCTCGGCGAGATAGGCGGCACGCGACTTCTCCATGCCCACGGTCACCTCGTCGGCGCTGCGGAACTTCTGGTCAGGCATCTCCATGCCCTGGACTCGCATCGGCTCACCGACCACCTGCCCGCCAGTGCCATCGGCATCCAGCCGCACGAAGACCGGGTGCGGGTTGGGGCGAAGGCCCATGGCCCAGGCCCGGTCGGCCAGGTCGGAGCTGGAGCGCAGCTGCTCCACCCGCGCCGACAACGAGGCCTGCTCGTGCCCCAGGTCCTCGGCGGTGCGCTGGGCGGCGACCACCGTCTGGGCCCGCTGCTGGATGCTTGTGTTGAGCAGCAGCACCCCCACCATGCCGGCGCCCAGCAGGGTGATGACGAAGATGATGAAACCGACCCGCGACAGGCGCAGCGGACTGGGCGCGACGGGTCGCAGCGGCGGCCGCGGGGCACGCGTGGAGCCACGCTCGGCGACCTCTTCCAGTGGGGCGAGCAAGGCGCTCATCGGGCACTCCTGAGACGTTCGGCGACCCGCAGCCGGGCGGAGGCTGCGCGGGGATTGGTCTGGACTTCTTCGGGGGAAGGCTTCTCGGCTCCGCGGGTGAGCAGGCCGAAACGGGGCTGCATGTCCTCGGGCACCACGGGAAGACCGGGGGGTGCGGTGTCCGAGGAGGCCTCGCGCAGGACGTTCTTGACCATCCGGTCCTCCAGCGAGTGGTAGGCCAGCACGGCGAGCCGTCCGCCGACGGCCAGTGCGTCGAGGGCGGCAGGCAGGACGCCCTCGAGGGCCTCCAGCTCGCCATTGACCTCGATCCGCAGGGCCTGGAAGGTGCGCTTGGCGGGGTGGCCCCCGGTCTTGCGGGCCGCCATCGGAATCGCATCGGAGATCACCTGCACCAGGCGTGCGGAACGGTCGAAGGGCTCCACCTCACGTTCGACGACGATGCGTCGCACCACGCGGTCGGCGAAGCGCTCCTCGCCATAGCGGCGCAGGATGTGCACCAGCTCGCGCGGCTCGTAGGTGTTGACCACCTCGGCGGCGGTGAGCCCCTGCTTGCCGTCCATGCGCATGTCCAGGGGCGCGTCCACCGAATAGGCGAAGCCGCGCTCGCGCCGGTCGATCTGCAGGCTGGAGAGCCCCAGGTCGAGCAGCATGGAGTGGATCTGGTCGATGCCGAGCTCCTCGAGCACCTCGGGCAGCTCGTCATAGACGGCCTCGGCCGGGATGAAACGGTCACCGAAGCGCTCCAGGCGCCTCGAGGCGATCACCAGGGCCGTGGGATCGCGGTCGATGCCCACCACGCGCGCTGTGGGGAAGGCCTCCAGGACCGACTCCGCATGGCCGCCCATGCCCAGGGTGCCATCGACGTGCACCGCACCTTCGCGCTGCAGGGCCGGACCGAGCAGCTCCAAGATGCGCTCACGCATCACCGGGACGTGGATCCTCGCCGCCTCCAGGGCCGTGACCTGGGCGGGATCGAGCGCGCGGTCGCCACCGATGGCGTCCCCGCCAGCCTCGGTCTCGCCCATTCGACCCACCCATCCACTCGTTTGTGCCTCGGGGTTTCAATCCGGGTCCACCCGGGAGTCGGTTGACCCCCCGGTCGGGAAGAGAAGGACCTGGCACCGGGGAAGGTGAGCCAGGGCCTCCAGGACCCGGATCGAAGCCTCGCGGCACAAGCCGCACCTTGCGTCCCCGGTCACAGGCCGGGGAAGACCTCTTCATTCATCTCGGCGAAGACCGATTCCTGCGCAGCGGAGTACTCCTGCCAGGCGACGACGTCCCAGACCTCGACCCGGTTGATGGCACCCACGACGACGATCTCCTTGTCCAGCCCCGCATAGCTGCGCAACATGGGCGGGATGGTCACGCGTCCCTGCTTGTCCGGCGTCTCGTCGCTGGCCCCCGCCGCCAGCATGCGCTGGAAGTCACGGACCTGCTTCACCGTCGTCGGAGCGGCGCTCACCTGCTGGGTCATCGCGACGAAGGTGGCCGTCGGATAGATCGCCAAACAGCGATCCTGGCTCCTGGTGATCACCAGGCCGTCGGCCAGCTCGTCACGAAACTTCGCCGGCAGGAAGAAGCGGCCCTTCTCATCGAGCTTGGGAGTGTGCGTACCCAGGAACACCGGGACACCTCCACTCACTCCACGATTGCGCCGATCCTCTCCACTGCGCTCCACATTACTCCACCAGCCCCCACTTCAAAGACATTGCGCTCCCCCGCGCCCGTCCCTGGGCAATCTTCAGAAAGCTTTTCCGAGCGTGTGCCGCATTGGGGGCTGGTATGGCAGGCGGTAGGCTCGCCAGGGTGCCCGCGGACCGTCCACAGGCGGCGGGGGCACACTGCTGACAACCCGCGGCCCCGGCCGCGACCCGACGACCAGCACGCGGCGCCAGCCGGTGCCCAGATGATGAGGAGAAGCCGGTGGAGCAGAATGGGGCACCCAGCCGCACCCTGTCCGACGTGGTCGACGTGATGGGTCACGTCCGCACCGCCATCGAGAGCGTGATCGAGGGCAAGACCGACCAGGTCAACATCGCCCTGGCCGTGCTGCTCGCCGAGGGCCACCTGCTCGTGGAGGACGTGCCCGGCGTCGGCAAGACCATGCTCGCCCGGGCCCTGGGCCGCTCCATCGACTGCAGCGTGCGGCGCCTCCAGTTCACCCCCGACCTGCTGCCCAGCGACATCACCGGCGTGAGCGTCTACAACCAGGAATCGCGCGAGTTCGAGTTCAAGCCCGGCGCCATCTTCGCCAACATCGTGGTGGGTGACGAGATCAACCGCGCCTCCCCCAAGACCCAGTCGGCCCTGCTCGAGGCGATGGCCGAGCGCCAGGTCTCGGCAGACGGCATCACCCACCACCTGGCCTCCCCCTTCATGGTGGTGGCCACCCAGAACCCGATCGAGATGGAGGGCACCTACCCGCTGCCCGAGGCCCAGCGCGACCGCTTCATGGCCCGCATCGAGATGGGCTACCCCACCCGGGCCTCCGAGCTCGACATGCTCGACTCGCACGGCGCCACCAGCCCGCTGGAGGAGCTGCACCCGGTCACCGACGCCGACACCGTCGTCGACCTCGCCCGCACCGTCAAGACCGTCTACGTCGCCCCGGCCGTCAAGGACTACATCGTGGGCGTGGTGGCGGCGACCCGCCAGAGCAAGGACCTGCGCCTGGGCGCCTCACCGCGTGCCAGCCTGCACCTGCTGCGCATCGTGCGGGCCCAGGCCGCGCTCGCCGGACGCGACTACGTCATCCCCGACGACGTGCAGGCCCTCGCCCCGGTGGTGCTGGGCCACCGCCTGCTGCCCTCTGTGCAGGCCCAGCTGGCCGGCCGCACGGTGCACGAGATCATCGAGGCTGCCGTCGAGACCGTCGCCATCCCCGACCGGCGGTGATCCCTTGATCGCCAAGTCATGGCGAGTGCTCACCGGCCGAGGGCGGGCCTTCCTGCTCGTCGGCCTCGTGGGTCTCGTGCTCTCGCTGGCCTTCGGCCAGCGCGACCTCGCACGCGTCTTCATCCTGCTGCTCCTGCTGCCGGTGGCTGCGATCCTGGTGGTGGGCCGCTCCCGTCTGCACCTGGTGGCCGAGCGCACCATCGACCCGCCGCGCGTCACGCTGGGCGAACGGATGGAGGCCTCACTGGTGCTGCGCAAGGCCGGGGCCCTCCCGGTCGGCCTGCTGCGCTTCGAGGACAGCGTGCCACGCGAACTCGGCCGTCGGCCCCGCTTCACCGTCCACACCTTCGCCGGCGACTGGCAGCGCAAGGTCACCTACCCGCTGATGGGCCTGGCCCGTGGTCGCTACCGGGTCGGCCCCCTGCTCGTGCGCGCCGTCGACCCCTTCGGCCTGGCCGAGATCGACCGTCGCTTCCGCGCCAGCAACGAGGTCCTGGTCACCCCCGCCGTGGAGCCGCTCGACCAACTCGGATCGGCGGCCGGCAACAACGCCTCCGGCGAGTCCACCCCGCAGAAGATCGGCCTCGTGGGGCAGGACGACGTGCTGGTGCGCGAATACCGCGACGGCGACGACGTGCGTCGTATCCACTGGCGCTCCACCGCCCGCAAGGGCGAGATCATGGTGCGGCGCGAGGAGCAGGCCTGGGACCCGAGCGTGTCCCTGCTGCTCGACTCCCGCGCCTCCAGCCACGCAGGCACCGGCCGTACCGCCAGCTTCGAGTGGGCCGTCTCAGCCGCCACCAGCATCGCCCACCACCTGCTCGGCAACGGCTTCCGGCTGTCCATGGTGGACGCCGAGGGCCGCGTTCCCACCGCCAGCGCCGAGGACCCGCATGCCGCCCGCGAGGCGGTGCTGCTGGCCATGACCGACGAGCAGACCTGTGATCTCGACAGCCTCGAAGGTGCGCTGGAGAGCAAGATGCAGCAGCAGGGCGAGATGCTGGTGGCCGTGCTCGGCCGCCTCACACCCGACGACGTCGCTGCCCTGGCCACCGCGCGACACGGGCGCACCGTGGGCCTGGCGATCGTGCTGGACGTCGACTCCTTCACCATCCGCGGTCTGCGCGCCGCCCCCGAGGTGATGGCCCAGCACCAGGACTGCGTCCGCCAGCTGGCCGATGCCCAGTGGCGCGTGGTGCAGGCCACCCGCAACTCGACGGTGGCCGGCGTCTGGGCCGAACTGGAACGACGAGGAGGAGCCTGATGCGCGACACCGACCGCACGACCCTGGCCGTGGGCGTCGCGATGGCGCTGGGCGCCGCCAGCCTCGCCCCGCTGACCACCGACCGTTTCTACCTGGTGCTCTCGGCCGCCCTCGTGCTGGCCCTGCAGTCCACCTCGCTGCTGCTGCGCCGCACCGGGCTGCGTCCCCTGTTGGTGCACCTGGTGCAGGTGCTGCTGCTCCTGCTGGTCGCCGTGGGCCTTGGACTGGGCAGCCAGCCGGAGGCCACTCGCAGTCTCGGCCACCTGGGCCAGCTGTTCAACGACGCCGTGCTCCAGATCCGCGTCCAGAGCGCCCCGATGGCCACCACCCCCAGCGTGCGCTGGCTGATGGTGCTGCTGGTCGGCGTGGTCACCATCGTCGCCGACGTGCTCGTGACCACCCTGCGCTCCACCGCCTGGATGCTGGCATCCCTGCTGACCCTCTACCTGATCCCCGCCCTGGCCGTCGAGCAGGACGTGCACTGGCTGCCCTTCGCCTTGTTGGGCCTGGGATACCTGCTGGTACTGGTGGCTGACGGGATCAACGAGAACGTCGCCTGGACCCGCAACCTGGCCAGCGACAGCGTCACCAGCAGCCACACCGCCGCCGGCGCCCGCCGCCTCGGCGCGCTGGTGGGCGTGCCCGCCCTGGCCCTGGCCCTGCTGCTCGGACAGGTGGCCCCCCGCTTCGGCAGCCTCGACATCGAGTCCGCCCGCCCACGCGGCAGCGGCCCCATCCAGATGGCCGACCCCACCCTGGACATGTCGAAGAACCTCAACCTGCCCAGCGACCGGGTGGTGCTGACCTACCAGTCCGACGAGCCGCTCTACCTGCGCACCGCCTCACTGACCGTGATGGACGCCGAGGGCTGGCACATGGCCCCGGCCAAGCTGGAGGACGGGCCATTGCCTGCCCCGCCCGGCCTGACCACCGGCGGCAAGCAGGTCTCCACCCAGATCGACATCAAGGACCTCAACGGTGAATACCTGCCGGCCCCCTACGCCCCGCAGAACTACACCGTCGACGGGCGCTGGCGCCATGACCCGGCCACCCTGACGATCCTGTCCACGCAGGACAAGGACCGCACCGAGGCCATCCGCAACAAGAGCTACCGCGTCACCAGCAAGCTCAACGATCCGGGCGCCGAGAACTTCACGCTGGCCCAGCCCGGCACCCCTCCGGACGTCAAGACCACCAGTGCGGTGCCCAAGGACGTCCCCAAGACGATCATGGACATCACCCACCAGGTGACCAAGGAGGCCTCCACCCCGGTGCTGAAGGCCGCCGCGATCCAGGCCTACCTGGCCAGCCCGCGCAACTTCGGCTACTCCACCACTGCCCCGCCCGGCAACGGCTTCGAGGTGCTCACCAACTTCCTCACCAAGGACAAGATGGGCTACTGCGTCCACTTCGCCTCGTCGATGGCGCTGATGGCGCGCATCGAGGGCATCCCCTCGCGGGTCTCGGTGGGCTTCCTGCCCGGCGAGAAGGTGGGCGACCACTACGAGGTGAGGGCCAGCAACATGCACGCCTGGCCCGAGCTCTACTTTGCCGAGTACGGCTGGGTGCGCTTCGAGCCCACCAGCCGCGTCGCCTCGGCCCCCGAGTGGTCGCTGGTGAACAAGGACGTCAAGCCGCTGCCCTCGGCGACCGCCTCGGCCGGTGCCAGCTCGGCGGCGCCGACGCCCTCGGCCACCGTGTCCAGGGCCAGTGCCAGCCCGAGCGCCAGCGCAGCCCCCGCCCCGGCCACCGACCAGGGACTTCCCTGGGGACGCCTGCTCGCCTGGGGCGCCAGCGCACTCGGCGTTCTCCTGGTGCTGGCCCTGCCGGCCATCGTGCGGGCCCTGACCCGACGCAAGCGCCTGGGTGAGCACGCCGACATCCACCAGCAGGTGGCCGACGGGTGGTACGAGGTACGCGACAGCATTCGGGACCTGGGGAGCACCTGGCCCCCCGGCACGATGCGCGAGAAGGCCGTCGCATTGCACCCGCAGCTCGACCAGTCGGGGCGCGAGGCCATCGACGGGCTGGTGCACGACCTGGAGAGGTCCCGCTTCGCCCCTGCCCTGGACGATGCCGGCCAGACCGCCGACCAGGTGCGCGCCATCCGCGCCGACCTGGCAGAGCGGTCCACCACCGGGCAGAAGGTGGCGGCAGCACTGCTGCCCCGCTCGCTGTGGGCCTGGCTGCAGGACCGCCGGGAACGACGGCTCAGCCAGCGGGTGGTGCGGCAGTCGGACTTCGACGACTGACCCACCGCACTGGGCCAACTCACTGGGCCAACTCACTGGGCCAACTCACTGGGCCAAC